>JASHTO010000431.1 GCA_030040515.1 Terriglobia bacterium | reverse complement strand
GCCGCCGGCGGTGTCTTTCGACAAAATACGCACCAACTGCCGCGACGCGGGAAAGGGCAGCGGACGCAGCAGCAGAGTGTCAACCACGCTGAAGACGGCGATGTTCGCGCCGATTCCCAGGCCCAGAATCAGCACGGCCACCAGCGCGAAGGTGCGGTCGCGGCGCAGCGCCCGTAATGTGTAGCGCGCGTCCTGGTGAAAGACATCGAGCCACGGCAAGCCGCGCGCGTCGCGATGTTCTTCGCGCGCCTGCTGCACTCCACCAAAGCAAATCCGTGCCTGGCGCCTCTTCCGGAGTCATGCCGCGCTGGATGTATTCTTCAACCGCCAATTCGAGATGGGCGGCGATTTCCGCGTCCAGCTCCTCGTCGCGCTGGCGTTCGCGGAAAAACGACCGGACCCGGTTCAGAGCCTCACGCATTGCGTCCATTACGCGTCTCCTTCGGCAGGCATGGCCAGCACGCGCCCCATAACGTTTGTCAGCCGGTGCCAGTGCGCCGCGTCTTTGGCCATCTGCCGGTGGCCGCTCGCCGTGAGTGAGTAATACTTTGCCCTGCGATGATGTACGGACGTGCCCCATTCCGCGGAAATCCATCCCCGCTGCTGGAGCCGCACCAGCGAGGCGTAAATGGTGCCCTGGTTTAGCAGAATTTCGTTGCCGCTCACCTGCTCGATTCGCCGGGCAATGCCGTAACCGTGCAGGGAACCCATGGCCGCGAGCGTTTGCAGCACCATCAGGTCGAGCGTGCCTTGAAGTAATTCGAGCTTACTCTTCGCCATATCCCTCCCCTGTGGGACAACCACATGAATGTACCATGATTGATGTGGGATCGCCACAGGAAAATGTCGGGCTCGCGGATTCAACGGGGGTGTAGCATTTCTCAGGACGTTGCGGAAGAGACGCGGATTGCAAAATCGGCAATCCGCGCTACGGCTGCGGCGGGTTTACCCCGTCATTATCGGTCATCCGGCCCATCGTTTTCTTGCAGGAACGAAAATCCAGGCGGTGACCAGGATAGCGAGCGTGGCAGGCAGGATCATCAGCAACAGGCCCCAGTCGAGGGTGTAGTGTCCGCTCCTCGGGTCATATTCGAAACAACGAAACGCCACCTTACCGGGCAAGGCATAGGAGGCCACAAACTTGCCGCGCAACTCTTGGATGACTTCCATGAGTCCCGTAACAGGAACTGTGGCTCCCGCCAGCATCCGCACCACTCGACCCTGCTGAATGGCCACCACCACGGCCGGGTGGTCATACTGCTGCGCGGACGCATCCCATCGAAACCAGATTCCGGTCGCCTCGGCCAACCTGCGGATTTCCAGCGGGGACGCAACGCCGAAAATCCAGGCCGCATTCGATTTGAGGCCCAAATCTTCCGCCATGCGGTTCATGTCGGCGATGGAATCCTTCGGATCAAAGCTCAGGACCACGACCCGATAGTCCGCTCCCAGGCCGCCCGCCGCCGCTGCTGCCGACTTGAGCGAATTCAAGAAGGGCGAACAGACTCCCGTACAGCGTGTGAAAACCATCGTGAGTAGCACGGGTTTGTCCTGCCAGATTTGGGAGAGCTGAATCGTTGATCCTGGCTTGCTCTGAACGGAGATGTCTGGAACCTGCTTGTAGAGGTAGAAGTCCTCGTTGGGAGGCTGGTCCGATGGTTTGCCCACCGACTGCTGCGCCCAAAGGCCACCGGCGAAGCTGAGTGCGAAGCACAGGGCGAGCGCCAGGCGAGCCAGTCGTATGCCAGATTGCTTCCCAGGCTCGACACTTCCCCCCAGACCGCAGCCGGCGTGGCAGCGAGTCGCGCTCAGGCCGAAAAAGCTTTGACGCATCGTTTACCCGTCTCCCACAGGTAGAGCAGGATGCCGCAGAGCAGCACCGTGATGAAGCCAAAGGCGATCCGCGCATAGAGTGTTCCCTGGGCCACTTCTTGCGGATAGAAGGCATAACGCCTGGGGACGGAGTGCGCCCCGGCCCAGTAGAACATGGAAAGGAAGCCGTAGCCACCCAGCAGCAGGAGGGTGATGATCGCCTTGGTGCGCGAGGGGCTTTCCGGGAGCTTCGAGACTTCCACGCCCAAGTGGTCGATGAAGCCCAGAATGATGAGTACTACGCCCATCAGGTAGTAAGTATGGAAGTGGGCCGGGACCCAGAGCGTGTTGTGAAAGTGGAAATTCACCTCGACGGTCGAGTCAATCACGGCCGCGATGCCCCCAACTCCCCAGCCCATGATGCCCAAAAAGAACAAGACGGACGCCAGCGTCCATTTCATTTTTGATGCGTAGACCAGGGCGAGGCATCCAAAGATCGACACCACACCGGCCGGAACGGCCAGGAAATAGGAGCAGATCTGCCCAAAGGTCTGGACCCATCGGGGCTGAGCAAAGTCCATATAGAGGTGATGGAAAAAAGCAAAGAGAATCAGGAAGAGAACCGCATCCCAGGCGATGGCGACCACGCGATTGGTTTTCCAGGGGCGTCCGGCGTAGGAGGGCAAAAGTTCGTAAACCATGGCGACGCC
>JASHTO010000430.1 GCA_030040515.1 Terriglobia bacterium | reverse complement strand
CTTGAGAGCTCGCTCCACTTCTCCGCCGAAATCGCTGTGGCCGGGCGTATCCACGATGTTGATGCGCGTGCCGTGGTAGGTGATGGCGGTATTCTTGGCCAGAATGGTGATGCCGCGCTCGCGCTCAAGCTCGTTCGAATCCATCACGCGCTCCACCACCGGCTCGCCGGCGCGGAAAATGCCGCTCTGCCGGAGCATGGCGTCCACCAGCGTCGTCTTGCCGTGGTCTACATGCGCGATGATGGCAATGTTGCGGATGGAAGGATTCAAACTTATAGAATAGCAGAGATTGCGAAACATGTACCGGAATGGCGTATGGTCGCGACGGCCCGCCGCGGATTGCCGGACTTCTTCGCGCCTCTTTCATTTCCCGGTACCCCGCCAGGAAACCCTCCGTGGTGCGGCCTGGCAAGGCAATGAAGTGTAAAGATCCGGGTGGATGAGGAATTCTTCAGCCGGGGCGCGAAGTACGATTCAGACAATTACATATATCATAATGCGATATGTTAAAAACCGCGTTCCGGAAATTCTGCCAACGGTTTTTTGGCGCTGCGCATCTCAACAGTTGGACACGAACTGGCAACACACCAGGGCGCGCCGCTGAGGTGAGCCGATGGTCCTGATCTCCCTGTCCTTTGTTTCGTCCCAAGCCGGACGGCGCGGCCGGCAAGTGAAAATTCCTGAGCACCCGCAATTGAAATTCCGAAGCAGCCCGCTGCGGCAGGAAGCCATTCCGCCGCAGTTCTTTCCGCAAGCCCCTACCGATTCTTCCCTCCCCTCACGCAGCCACATCGTGTTCACGAAGGAGGAGTACAAATGTTAGACATGAACTTTATGAGTTTTCTCACGCTGTTGATCATCAGTCTCATCACCGCGCTCATCATGCACTACGGAATTCGTTACCGCGTGCTTGAGGGCGGCGACGGTTTTGTGACCAAATGGATTGTGGGTTGGGTGGGCGCATGGATCGGCTCGCCTGTTCTGGGCCATTGGTTTGCAGGTGTCTCCTACGCTCACGTTTACATCATCCCCGCATTCCTCGGGGGCTTCATCGGTGCCTTCCTCGTCACTGCGGTCTGGAAGGCCGAGGCCAAGGTCGCGGCTCATCACGCGGGGTAGGCACTGATGGGAGGGCGCAGACTCCGCCGCGCGGGATTTGCGCCCCCCGAAGGCCCTTTTGTTCTGCTGTGGCGAGGCGCGGGGTGGATTCCGGCACTTGAGTCGGTCAAGTGGCTCATATGGTTTCTCAGCAGGAATAACATCACTTCTGCTTCAATCCCAACTATTTCTCTTGGAGGCGGCTGACGTGACTGTGAAACCGTGAGCGCCGTCGATTTCCTAGCAAGCCGAGCTGGCGAAAGCTATTGTCTACTACGAGTCGCAGCCAGGACGTTCAATTTGCAGAAGAAGTTAAGCGGAGAATCCTCAGGTACCCTGAAGCCTAGGCGAGCATCTCAAACAGAACCCGCCACTGCCTCACGAATAAGTTCCCCTACGCGCTCATTCACCAAATCTGGATTGGCCGCCTGCCGGTTGTGGCAGTCATGCGCTTGCGGCGAGAGCCGCGCACTTGGAAGAGCAGACTCCGCGGGGAAACAGAGTGATTTGGATTTATTTCGGAAGAACCTTGAACCGCAAATGCGTCACGCCCTCAGCATCGATGGTGTGAATTTTGCGCAGTAAAATCGCGGTGTCGCCCAGGTTTTCGAAGAGTCGCACGCCGCCACCCAATAGAATAGGCGCGACGTGCAGGTACAATTCGTCCACCAAGCCGGCGTGCAGGGCCTGCTGGGCCACGCTGGCACTGCCGATTCCCACGTCTTTGTTTTTCGCCAATTCCTTGGCTTGTGCCACAGCCGATTCAATGCCGTCGGTCACGAACACCAGGCGCGATTTGCCCCTGGGCGGATTGGCCGGCGGCTGGTGCGTCATAATAACGATCGGAATGTTGTTCACAGGGTGCGTGCCGCCCCAACCGTGGGCAATTTCGTAGGTGCGGCGACCGGTCAACATGACGCCCGCGCGGCGAAACATCTCCGCCACCACACGGCGATTCGCCCCCTTGGGCTTGAACATGCTCTTCTTGTAGGGGGTCTTGCCGCTGAAGTACCAATCGAAGATGTGCTCACCGCCGCGCCCACCGAGCGGCAATTCAGGCCCATCTCCCGGCCCGGCTATGAAGCCATCCAATGAGATAGAGAGATCGATTACCACTTTCGCCATCGCCATTACCTCCGATGGCCAACCATCTTATCGCGATTCGCCAAGGGATGCTCAGAGGCGCGACTGATCGTCGAGCGAGGCGCCGCCTTGCTATATACTGGCCTCAGGCGCGCTACAGAATTATTGGCGCCGCGCCCAGAGGGAATCATTTTGAGTACCCAGACTGAATCCAAACCCACGGCCGCCGCCCAGCCTTGGATTTACGGGCCGTGGCTCGACGTCATCGTGGGCTGTGGCGCGTGGTCTGCCCCGCTGCTCATGGTGGCGACGGTGGTGGGGGCATCGAACAGCGCAGCCTGGGGAAACGCCTTCTACTTCCTTGCGCTGATCTTCAACTACCCGCACTTCATGGCGACGGTCTACCGCGCCTATCACACCCGCGAGGACTTCACGCGCTATCGAATCTACACGCTGCACTTCACGGCGCTGCTGGCGCTGACCGCCGCGCTCGCCCACTACTCCTTCCGGCTCGTTCCCTGGGTTTTCACGCTCTACATCTGCTGGAGCCCGTGGCATTACGCCGGGCAGAACTTCGGCCTGCTGATGATGTTCCTGCGGCGGCGGGGCGCGCGCGTCGAGCCGGGGGATCGGCGCCTCTTGCACTGGGCCTTCATCGCTTCCTACGCGATGCTGATGGTGAGCTTTCACACCGGCCCCTCGAACGACGCGCTGATTCTTTCCCTGGGATTGCCGTACAAGCTGGCACTGCCGGCGGAGTTGATTCTGGGCGGAGCATTCATCGCGCTGAGCGCCCTGGCCTTTGCCCGCCTGAATCGAAGCAGCGGCTCGGGCCCCCTGCTCCCCGCGTTGATCCTTCTGTTCTCGCAGTTCCTGTGGTTCGTTCTGCCTACGCTTTTCCAACTGCTGTCGGGAATGCACATTCCGCAGACGCGCTACAGCAGCGGCATCCTGGCGGTTCTGCACTCGACGCAATACTTGTGGATTACAAGCTACTACCAGCGGCGCGAGGCGAAGGCTTCGGGCGCGGCGAGCTGGCGGATTTCCGCCTACTTCGCCACGCTGGTGGCCGGGGGCGTCGCGCTTTTCATTTGCGGACCGTGGCTGGTCAGCTACGCCTTTCGATTTGATTTTACCGTCAGCTTTCTCATCTTCACGGCCCTGGTGAATATCCACCACTTCATTCTGGACGGCGCGGTGTGGAAACTGCGTGACA
>JASHTO010000429.1 GCA_030040515.1 Terriglobia bacterium | reverse complement strand
TCGCCCGAAGGCTATGGGCCGTAGGACGAACCGCCCCTACGACCGCATCGCGGTCGCGCGAGGGTAAAGGCTGGCTTGGGGAAGCAAGGATGAGCGCCGGTTAGCACCGGGGATTCTGAAAACGCCGATGGGCCTCGCGTTAATGCAACCGCGTGATGCCAGGGAATCCATCAAATCCCGAGTCAAAACTCAAGATTCGACTGATCTGGTGCTCTTCCATGATGGCGAGATGAACAGCATCGCGCGCCGAAAGGCTTCGATAACCAAGGACAATGTCCTTGGCACGCTCGACAACACTGCGGGTGACTTCGAAAACCTCATCAACCACGCCGAACAGCGCATTGAAGGCCGACTGGATTGCCTCGCGACGATTAATGGAAACGTATCGATGCAATATTTCCTGTAGAACCTCAGCGTCCGTAACCAGTCGTTGACGGTCGATTACTGATTGTTCGAGGATGCGCTGCGCGTCGCTCTTGTGCGGGTGAGGCGAGCCCACCAGATACATCGGAATGTTGGAATCGACCAGAATCACGGGTGGGCACCCGACCCGTATCCTATTTCAATCTCCGCCAGCATGCGGTCAATATCTGCTGTCGGATAGTCCCCCTGCGCCGCGGCGCGGATGGCGGCGAGCTTCTTTCCGGGCCCGCCGGAGGGCTCCTGGCGATGAGCCTGCCCGATTGCCCGTCGAACCCATTCAGCAATGGACATCTTCCGGGAGCGCGCGGCACGTTTGATCTCCCGATACTCAGGGTCTTTGAGAATGACCTGCAACCGTTTAGCCATAAGATGAGTATATCTGACTCATTACCTTGAGTCAATTCTATGAGCAAACAGCCGCCAAGTTACTGAGGGGCCTTTCTCTGTGATCTCCGTGGTAAGATTTTTCTTGATAGCTTTCCGCTCGACTATGCGCTCAATATTAGTCAGAATAACCCTATGCAAACCGCTTCGCTGAAAGCGTTGGATAATTACCTCGTCACGCGCGAATTCATGGAGGACCCTTACGCGATCCTGCGCCAGTTGCGCGAGGAGGATCCCGTCCACTGGAGCGATTCCATGGGCTCGTGGGTGCTGACTCGCTATGACGACATTGTGATCACGTTCAAGGAATTCAGTCATTTCTCGAACGAAGGCCGACTGGGCAAGGTGGTGGAGTATTTACCGCCGGAAAGACGGCAGGAGTTCAAGGTCTTCGAGGAACACTATCGCCCCAAGAGCCTGATTCATTCCGATCCGCCGGACCACACGCGGTTCCGCGCGCTGGTCTCCAAAGCGTTCACGCCGCGCGTGGTGGAGTCCATGCGGCCGCGCATTCAGGAAATTGTGAATGAGCTTCTGGATGCCGTGCAGCCGTCTGGACGCATGGATATCATCCGGGACCTGGCGATTCCCGTCCCCGTCACGGTGATTTCCGAAATTTTCGGCGTCCCCCGCTCCCAGGTCAACCAATTCAAGCAATGGGCCGACGAGATTCTGGCGTTTCAAGGGGTGAACAAGCCCGCGCCAGAGGTCATTCACAAGTCGCAGAAAGCCCTGATTGAAATCTGCCCCTACATGATTGACCTGCTTCGTGAGAAGCGCCGCAACCCAGCCAAGGATCTGGTGAGCGAACTGGCCGCCGTGGAAGCCGATGGCGACCGGCTGACTGAACCGGAATTGGTCAATTCCTGCATCACGCTGCTGGTGGCGGGGCACGAAACCACGACCTCGCTGATCGGCAACGGCATTTACACCCTGCTCCGCCACCCCGAGCAATTGCAACTTTTGAAGGATCAGCCCGCGCTCATGCCCTCCGCCATTGAGGAAATGCTGCGCTACGAAAGCCCCATCGCCCGCCAGCCGCGCTTGATGAAGCAGGATGCGGAATTGGGCGGCAAGAAAATTCGCAAGGGCGAGACGGTTTTTCAGATGCTCAGCGCCGCCAACCGCGACCCGGCCTACTTCCACGACCCTGACCGGTTTGATATCCGCCGAAAGGACAATTGCCACATCGCCTTCGGAATGGGCATTCACTTCTGCGTCGGAGCTCCGCTCGCCCGCACTGAAGGCTCCATTGTGTTTTCAACCCTGCTGCAAAGGATGCCCGAACTCCGCCTGGTTGATGAAAAGCCGGAGTGGGAGATGCACAAACCCGCGGCGCGAATGCTGAAGACTTTGCCGGTGGCGTTTTGAGGACGAAAACGGTATCCGGGAGAAACCAAGCGGTCATACGTGGTTCTTCCCTTCCCCGGGGAGTTCTGGCCTATAATGTAAATTCTGGGGAGGCAAGTGGGAGGCACGATCTTCCGGAAGACATCGGAGGGAAGGATCTCCCGCGTGCAGGCCGTAGCCCTGGAAGCTTACCGCGCCAGGAAGCTGAGCACGGAACAGCTTCGCCGTTTGCTGGGGTTCGAGACTCGCTACGGCTTGGAGGGATTTCTCAAGCAGCACCAAGTCCGGCTGGAATACTCTTTAAAGGATTTTGAGCGCGAGGGCGAAGCCAGCGCCTGACCGTATTGGGCACGCTGCGAGTTCTCGCCGATGCTAAGGTTTCGCCGGCTTGGCGCTGGCTTTGGACCGCCTGCAAACCACCAATTTCCGGCCAGAACCGGGACTCATCCAACAGTTGCTGAGATGGAATGATCAACGGAGACGCCGTTTATGACGGGGGGCAGCTTTGTCTATGATAGGCGCCCGCAAAAAGCGCTGGCCAAACCAACTCAACAGGTCGGGCCGAGGAACTTTCTATTGTTACGCCCCCGTCGTCAGGCGTATTGTGGGTATGTTCAGGGATCGTATAATGTGAATTCAGAGTACGTCATCTTGGATGTCAAGGAGGCGTTATGTTGCGATGGAAAGCCCTTGCTCTGGCAGCTTTGGCGATGGTGCTGGTGAGCAGCGTTTCCACAACCCCGGCTCAGGTTTCGGTAAATATCAATCTTGGACCAGCGCCGGTTTGCCCTTACGGATACTTTGACTATGCCCCGTATGACTGTGCTCCCTACGGTTATTATGGTCCCGATTGGTTCGTGGGCGGGGTCTTCATCGGAGCCGGCCCCTGGTTCCATGGCCCCAAGAACTTCGCCGGGCACGTCGATAACCGCTTCGATCCCCGTAACGGATACAAGGGACCGCTGCCGGAGCGCGGAGAGCAGGCCTTCAGCCACTTCCATCCGAACGAGGCGAGGGATGGACGAGGCAACACCGTGAAGGCGCCCCACGAACCGACCAACGAGCACAGCGCCGGATATGCGAAGCCGGCCCACGGCGGCGGGCACCATTAAAGAGTAGTACTGAACGGTCGCCCGGCCCCCGGGAGCCAGCCACCCCGCGCGGTTAGGGAAAAGTTCAGGTGGTGTGGGAAGTGGTGTCGGTGGAAAAGGCGTGTCAGGCCAAAAGCAGTCTTGTGTTTCGCCTTTTTCTTCCTGAATGATCCTAACGGGCACCGTTCGCTCTACGTACAATCACCCACCCGGTGCGTGAAATCCCGCACTTTTCGGCGTGGAGGGCTGGGCAAGAACGCGGACGGCCTTCCCGAACCGCTTATATACGGAACGACGTAAGTGTTTGCGTATTTGGCTGTAGCGGCGCTCGCCCTGCGA
>JASHTO010000428.1 GCA_030040515.1 Terriglobia bacterium | reverse complement strand
AGCGCCTTCGCCGTCAGCAAAGAAACCCTGCAAATGATGCAACAGCTCGACGCGTTGCAGCAGGCCCTGCAAAACCTTCAGAAAACGGTGGACTCACAAACCGCCGTCCTGAAGGACCTGGTGGAAAAAGCCAGCGACAACGTGAACAGCATGAAGTCCGTGGTGAGCGATTTGCAAAATTCCGTTCAGCAGAACGTGGCGTCCACCAACGCGCGGTTTGACACCATGACGACGCAGATTCAGGCGCTCAGCGAGAGCCTGGATGAGGCCAAATCGCGCATCGGCAAACTCAGCGACCAGATGGCCCAGACGCAGAATTACCTGCAAACCATGTCGGCCATGAGCAATCCCGCTCCCGGGACCACCCCGACGACTCCCGGCACACCGCCTGCGCCGGGCGCTCCGCCGGTCCCCGACGCCGATTCGCTCTACTCGCAGGGCTTGAGCTATTTCAACGGTGGCCAGTGGGATTTGTCGATCCAGTCCTTCCAGGATTATCTGAAATACTACAAGGACACCGATCGCGCTTCCAACGCCCAGTTCTACATCGGCGAGTGCTACTACAGCCAGGGCGATTACAGCCACGCCATCGACGCCTACGACTCCTGCATTGAAAAATATCCCAACGGAAACAAAGCTGCCGCTGCACAATTGAAGAAAGGATTTGCCCTGCTGGCGATGGACCAGAAGGAAGCGGGAATTCGGGAATTGCGCTCCCTCGTCCAACTGTCCCCCGAGTCGCATGAAGCCGACCTGGCCCGCCAAAGGCTGAAGAAATTGGGCATCACCGTGCCCGCAACAACCGCGCATAAGAAAACTTCCTAGCTTGAGTTTCCAAATCCCCTCGTACCCGTGTTATTGTAGGGCCGGCTCTACAGACCGCGGCGGGGTTGCAAGGGCCTCGCCGGCGGCTCTGCGGTTCATGCCGTGTTCCAACGCGAGACAAATTCGAACGACCCAAATGCGGTTCAGGGAATTGCCCTCCCGAAGGAGTGAAGCCAATGTCCGGCACTGTGAATCGAGTGATTCTGATTGGCCGTCTCGGTAAAGACCCGGAATTGAAGTACACACCCAGTGGCGCTCCCGTGGCCAAGTTCAGCCTGGCGACCGACGAGTCCTTCAAGGACAAGAGCACGGGCGAAAACCAGCAGCGGACGGAGTGGCACAACATCGTGGCCTGGAACAAGCTGGCGGAAATTTGCGGCGAATACCTGACCAAAGGAAAGCTGGTTTATATCGAGGGCTCAATTCGCAGCCGGCAATGGCAGGACCAGTCGGGAAACAAGCGCACATCCTATGAAATCATTGCCCGAAACATGCAGATGTTGGGGTCAAGAGGCGATTCGGAGCGCGCCCCTTCCGGAGGCATGGACCGCTCCGCGGGGGAGCGACCTGCTCCCCCCCATCCTTCAACTCCGCCGGAACCCGCCCCGCCGCCCGAGCCGGAAATCAGTGACGAAGATATTCCCTTCTAGAATGCACCCTTACTGAGGCGGAGGCGATGGTGGCGGGGGCGGCGGAGTGTGACGGTGGTGCCGCTCGTCAATGGCCTTCACGTAGGCATCAAACTTTTGTTGTTGCTCGGGATTCAGAATTTCCCGGATCTTCGCCCGCGTTTCCATGTGAATGGCCTGGAATTGCGGGTCCACCTGCTTGTGCAAGTCGCGATTCTTTTGCGCCGACTCTTCGAATATGTGGGTTAATTGCTGCGCTTGAGCGTCGGTGAGATCCAGGACCTTCTTTAGGTTCTGCGCGGCCGCTTTTGGGTTGAATCCTCCCGGATGCATCAGACGGCCGGTGTCCCAAAGGTAATAATAAACTCCTACCCCACCTAAGACGGCCCCCAGGATGATGGTGGCAATGAAATAGAGGTATACCCGGCGGGTCATTTCACCTCGTGCGTAACAGCCGGCGCGGGGACTTCCTCAGGTGCCGGCTCAGGAGGTTCCTGCAAGTTGGCGTCTCCAAACGGATCGGCATTGGCAACCAGGGCCTCCGACCCCGACATCTGGATATCCGAAAGCGCCAGGCCTCGAACCGGCCCCGTGGCGGGCAAAGCGATGGCCAGCAGCGCCAGGAAGGTGAGCACCAGTGTGGCGTAGACGAAGCGCCTTCCCACATGCTCAATGAAGTCCGCCACGCTCGGCGTTCTGCTCAGTTCACCGAGTTGACGCACCAAGCGCTCGGCAAATCCCAGCGAGGGCTCCGGGGGCTCCTCGCGCTTCATCAGGCCGAAACCCGCGCGCACCAGGCGCAGATCGCGAAATTCCCGCGCGCACTCCCGGCATTCCGCCACGTGGCGAGCCACTTCGGCGGATTCCCCGTTTTCCCAGAGATTGTCCAGCCGTTCGCGAAGATAATCACAGCTCATGGCCTTTTGTTTTCCTCCCGCCATTGGCGCAGGTCATCCACCATGCGCTTTCGGGCGCGATGCAATCGAACTTTTACCGTAGTCGGCTTCAGGTTCAAAATCTCCGCAATCTCTTCCACGGAATAATCCTGAAGTTCCTTCAGCAGCAAAATCTTCCGGTCGTTCTCGGGAGCGCGCGCCAGGAGTTTGTCCACCAGATCCTTGAGCGCCAGTTTCTCCTCGTGGTCGAGTGATTCCTCCGGTTGACTTTGCGCGTTCGCCTCCAGCTCCTGCTGGCTCTCCTCTCCCATTTGCCAGTAGAAGCTCACGCGTGAGGCACGCTCATGCCGCAGGAAATCATAGCAGTGGTTGGTGGCAATGCGGCTGAGCCAGGTGGCAAAAGAAGACTGGAAATTGTAACTCCGAATCGCCCGAAAGGCTTTGAGAAATATTTCCTGGCAAAGGTCCTCCACCTCATCGCGCCTGCGTACCAAATGATAAACCAGCGAGAACACCCGCTGCTGGTGTTTCTGCACCAAGGGTCCGAAAGCCTCAGCTTCCCCTTGCTGGGCGCGCTTAATCCACTGAACCTCTTGGGCAAGCTGTACATCGGAGTTTTCCATCGGTCTTCCATTTTACGCCTACCCTCCATATTTCCGACGAGGGAAAACCCCGGGGGGTTACAAGTGTGAATCCGGCAAATTTTAATCTAATTCTAATCAAGAATTTAGTTGACCAATTGATTACTTTGTGCAAAACTCTGCTTATGATCATCGGAACAAGACTGAAGAAACTTCGAGAAGAACGGAACCTGTCACAAGGTGATATTGAAAAGCGCACGGGCTTATTGCGCTGCTACATTTCGAGGGTTGAGAACGGGCATACGGTCCCTTCACTCGAAACCCTGGAGAGGTTGTCGGCGGCGCTGGAACTCCCACTCTACCAGTTGTTCTTTGAGGGTGACGAGCCCCCCCCGTTGCCAAACCTGAGCAAGCGCCATTCGGCTGAAGAACTGGGTCTGAATCCCGAGCAGGAAAAGGAACTGCGATTCTTCGAAAAGGTGAAGAGACTTCTCACCCGCATTGATGAGAAGGACCGTCAGCTCCTCCTCTTTATGGCCCAGAAATTGGCGAGTCGCTAAGCTCTTCTCTTTCAATACACTGGAGTGGTGTCTCTGGCCAGCCAAGGAGGCCAAGGGTGAGCTATTCCCACTCGATGGTGCCGGGCGGCTTCGATGTGATGTCAAAGACCACCCGGTTCACGCCCTTCACCTCGTTGACTATCCGGGTAGCCATTCGCTGGAGCAGCGTTCCCGGCAGTTGCGCCCAGTCAGCGGTCATCCCGTCTTCGGATTCAACCGCGCGGATTCCGATGGTCGAGGCGTAGGTGCGGGCGTCTCCCATAACGCCGACGCTTGAAACGGGCAGGAGAACGGCGAACGATTGCCAAAGCCGCTCATAAAGTCCCGCTGCCCTCACTTCTTCCTGGACAACCGCATCGGCCTCGCGAACCATTCGCAGCCGGTCGGGGGTTACCTCTCCGACAATCCGTACGGCCAGGCCTGGACCCGGAAACGGCTGCCGGTTGACCAGGAAATCTTCTAATCCCAGCTCGCGCCCCACCGCCCGCACTTCGTCCTTGAAGAGCTCGCGCAGTGGCTCAATCAACTTGAATTTCAGATCGGGAGGCAATCCGCCCACGTTGTGGTGGCTCTTGATGGTGGCCGCCGGGCCCTTTACGGAAACCGACTCAATCACATCCGGATAGAGCGTTCCCTGCACCAGATATTCCACGTTGCCCAGCGCTCTTGCCTCCGCCTCAAAGACGCGGATGAATTCTTCTCCGATGATTTTGCGCTTGCGCTCGGGGTCGGTGACTCCGGCCAGGCGGGCAAGGAAGCGCTGCGAGGCGTCAACCGCCTTGACCTTCAGGTGTGCCGGCTCGCGCAATTTGCCGCTTACTTCCGCGAATTCGTTCTTGCGCAGCAGGCCGTTATCCACAAAGATGCAGGTCAACCGGTCACCGAGCGCCCGGCCCACCAGCGTAGCGGCGACGGCGGAATCCACGCCGCCGGAAAGCGCGCAGAGCGCGTGCTTCTCTCCCACTTGCTCGCGGATTTGCTGAACGGTCTGCTCGATGAACGAACCGGGAAACCAGTTGGGCTTGATGCCCGCGACCTCCGAAACGAAGCGCTGAAGGATTTCCCTGCCCATCGCCGTGTGCCGCACTTCGGGGTGGAACTCCAGCGCGTACATCTTTGCCTGCGGGTTCTCGATGACGGAGATTGCATTGTGCGTCCGCCCGGTGATCACAAATCCCGGGGGAACTTCAACGACATGGTCGCCGTGGCTGTTCCAAACCTTGAGCGGTGAAGGAAAACCGGCCAGAAGCCGCGGTGAGGCCTGGATTTCGAGCTCCGCGAAGCCGTATTCGCGGCGGGCAGCGGGCTCTACTTTGCCTCCCAGCTTGTAGGACATCCATTGCAGGCCGTAACAGATTCCTAGAACGGGCAGGTTGAGCTTGAGCGCACGCTCATCGCATACGGGCGAGGCGGGATCGTAAACGGAAGACGGCCCGCCCGAGAGAATCAAAGCCTGCGGTTTCATTTCGACCAACTTTTCAAATGCGATGTTGCAGGGAACGATCAGCGCATACACTTGCAGCTCGCGAATCCGCCGGGCAATGAGCTGCGTGTATTGCGAGCCGAAATCCAGAATGACAATGGGACCGGGCTGAGTCATAGAAGAGGTCAATGGTCAAATTCTTTCGCAGCCGCTTCACGCAAAATAGATCGGGTCACGACCATTTACTGTTTACTTTTTAAAGCAAGAATCACCACAAAGACGAGCACCAGGACGGCAACGATCCACCCGACTTCGCTATGAAAATGAGGTCTGAAAAGGAATGCCATGGGTTGCATGTTTCACCTCACGCGGTTCGAAATCCGGAGCAGAAGCTGCTCGATTTACTTGATTGTTACTTCGCCACGATACTCACCAGCTTGCCGGACACGACAATGATTTTCTTTACCTGTAGGCCGGCGAGGTGCTGAATGACTTTCTCATCGGACAGAGCGCGGGTGCGAATTTCTTCCTCACCGGCGCTCGCGGGTACTTGAATGTGCGCGCGCAGCTTGCCTTTGATCTGCACGGGATATTCGATTACATCCTGAGCCGCAAGCTCCGCATCGAATGCCGGCCAGGGAACCTTCAGAAGGGGCTCCGCGTGGCCCAGCGACTCCCAAAGCTCGTCGGCAACGTGCGGCGCAAAAAGCGATAGACAGACCACCAGAAACTCCAGGGCGGTTTTGTGGACCGCCGGGCGAACCTTTCCCTCCTCCACCGCCGCGTCAAGCTCCGTCAGCTCGTTCACCAGTTCCATGGACCTGGAGATGTCAGTGTTGAAGTGCCAGCGCTCTTCCATATCCTCCGTGACGTGACGAAGCGTCTGGTGCGCCTTGCGCAGCAGGCGGCGCTCTTCAG
>JASHTO010000427.1 GCA_030040515.1 Terriglobia bacterium | reverse complement strand
CCATCAAAGTTGAAGCCCACCCCATGGTCAACGAGTGGGCCCCACCTGGTGAAGTCAACCTGGCGTTCGAAAAGACGAGCCAGGCGGTCGTACGCGGGCCAGGTATCCAGGAAATAACCTTCCCGCGTTAACCCTTGGCTGAAGGTGGCGAGAAAGCGGGCGGGAAGCCGGGTTTCGCCGAAATTGAGATGGATCGGATGGATTTGGTGGGCGCAATCTCCGCTGTACTGCTGCCGCTCGCGGCCCACACCATCCATGATGGTCTCTTGCGCGGAGTTGTTCAGGGAATTGATCGTGGCATCCATCAATCGCTGGAGGGACGGTTCCGAGAAGCACACCTTGGGCGTGTGCGGCCAGGGGAAGACCCTGCGCCGCATGCCTACGCCCGAGACGATGACTTTGCCGGTGGTTCCATGAATGTGCAATTGCAGCCAGCGGCAACTTTCAAAGTCAAAGGTCTCAAAGTGGTTCGCGCCTTCGCGGCAGATGAAGCGCGTCCAACTGTGGAAATGCGTGTTGAGCAGCGCCGGTCCGCCCACCTCGTGCGCTTCCTGCACCATAAGTTCGATGGTGGTTCCCGCTGGAGCTTCAATCGTGAAGTAAGGCCAGCCCACAATCTGCTCCGCAAACTCAAAGGTCAGGGCGGCGCCTCGCCGGCCATCGAGCTCGACCTCCCACGAACCATCGGCGAGCTCTTTCGCCGAGGGCATCCGGTCGGAGCGAAAGCTATTTGGCGGCAGGCATTCAAAATATTCCTCCGGGGAGCGAACCCACTCAATCCAACAAGATTCGGCGAGGTGGGCTGCGGGGACAAGGGCCTCGCGCATGAACGGAATGCTTCGTGCCCGCAATTGCGACACCTGGCGATCACCTACGATGTCAATCATGTATTCGGTGTAGTTGGCACAAGACGCCGGCTTGTCCGCAGGGCAATCGAGCGCCATGGCGGGGAGCCAGTCCTGCGTGGGAATAAAATCGGGATGCGACCAGCCGTAGGGGAAAAGGCGCGCGTCGAACTCCTCCTGAAGAGCGCGCAGGTACCAACGCTTATAGTGGCCGGGTCTCCAGGCGCGGGCGAGGAACGCTTGCCAGTTTTCATCGGATATGATGGTCTGCTTCCCGCCGCCGGCAGTTTCAATTTCCAGCCGGAAGATGAATCCGCACTTTCCGATCGGCCAGGTGCCGTCTCCCTGGCCGTAAAAAAGCACTTGCGCGCCGAGACTGTTGGCGCCCGCCTGCAGAAACTGGGTCAAATCCATCGGATCGGCTTCCAGCCAGCGCGGATCGCAGGGGGCAGGCCCCCACTGCACGCGTTGGCCATTCACTTCCAGCCGATAGCGCCCATCAGCCGCCACCCAGCCTTGGGCGGAAACCGGTTTTTCCGGCAAGTCCAGTTGACGCCGGAAGAGCACGAAGGTGTTTTGCAAAGTCCGTTCCGACGGATACCAGATCCAACGCGCCGGGTGCAAATCCAGCAAACTGTTTTTGGGAAGCGGCGGCGTGCCGGTGGCAGCTTGCACGCCGGAGGCCGATTCCGCAGGAGACTCCCAGGCCCCTGTCGGGGATAGCAACGAACCCCCGGCTAATGCGGAACTTTTGATGAAGTCACGGCGTCGCATGAAGTCTCCGCAGCATACAATGTTCGAAGCCCTGATCTGAAGGGCTCTCGGGATTCCGAACAGAGTATAAGTGCTTGCTGCGCGGTTTGCGAATCAACTTCGTGAAGTCATGAGATCGAAGGATCTTACTTCCCGTCGAGGCAAATTCCGCTCCTCGCCCGGATCATCCGGGCGGAGTGGGGAAAGTTTGTAGTAATCATCCTCCGGCAGAGCCGGAGGCTTTCCGGTGGCTGGCCCCTCAAAGGGGCCTGACCGCCACCGCCAAGAAACTCCTCACCCTTTCTCCCCTCTTCCCTCTCCCCGGGGAGAGGGAAGAGGGGGAGGGGAGTTGGGGTGAGGGGTCCGTTCGATGCAATTAAACCCACCACTTGCTGACTCCCGGAACTGTCAAACTCCGGCTGCCGCCCCGGCAAAGCCGGGGGATCCCCCAGCGGATTGGACGATTTCTGGGAACTTCGGAGTATCTGACGATTCCCCTGCCCGTTAGCGCACAGGCGTGCGTTGACGGGAGGACGAATGCACCGTCAGCCGGCCGGTCATGCCATGGCCGCAAGGTGGCGAAGGCCTTTAGTGCTTCCGGGATTGCAGAGGCTCAACGTTCCCGATTTGAACGAGTTCCGGCGGAACCTTCTTCATCACCAGCTCCTCGTAATACTGCCGAGCCTGCTCGGCCTCCCATGCGGCCTTGCGCCGGGCGCGCTCTTCATCGCCGGCGGTCATGGGAATGTCTTGCGGGCGGACTTTAACCTTGGCAGCCTCGGCAGGGTCAACTTTCAGAGAGTGTGTGTAAGTTTCCAGTTCCACCTTTTTGCCTTTGGCGTAGATTTCATGCTTGCCATGCGTCTTGTACCACTCGGCGACGGTGGCATTCTTATGCATGTTCTCGATGATCTTCCGCCATCCGACGCCGGTGTTATAGGCGCAAAAGGAAATCTCGCCCTGCTGTGTGGCGTAAGGAATGATGCACATTTCGGTGCGGCGAAAATCATAGTTGAACAGATCCTGAAACCACATCCCGCCGATGAACATGAAGTTCCAGCGGTCTTTTCGCCGCTTGATGGCGTCCTCGTAAGTTCGCTCCGGTCCGAAGCTGCCGTAGGTTTCCTTGGCCTTCTCCTCGCCGTCGGTCCAATAGGTCTTGTCAAATTTCTGAATGATGTCCCTTAAGCGCAGCGTAGGTGGAGCAAACGAGGGGTGATAATTCTTGAGGAGCGCCAGGGCCATCATGAAACTGGAAAAGCGCCGGCTGCGGGCGGCATCCGTAATCTTCTGGGTGTCCTTCACCAGTTGTGGGATATCCACAAAGCGAGGTACGGGGGCCCATCCGCCCGTCTCCTTGTCGATCATGAGCGCGGTTCCCACGCCGCAGTTCGGATGGCACCCGCAACTGATGGTGCCCCAGTTCGATTCGGGGCTGTTCACCAGATCGGCGAAATC
>JASHTO010000426.1 GCA_030040515.1 Terriglobia bacterium | reverse complement strand
TTCACCTCATGCGCCTCCTGGGAAAACAGGTAACGGAAAAGCGGAATATCACCCAACCCGGGAACCCCCTGAACGTCATTGGTCAATGTACTTTGAATGAGGCCGCCCAGCAGATTCACCTCGCCTTCCTGCAAGCGGAAATCGTCCTCAATGGTTCGCTGCCCGAAAGTGGGTTCACTAAGACCGCCCACCGTGATGGACGCGCCCAAAGACATGATCTCAATTTTGGCGTGCACGGCCACCTCGCCGTCGGCAAGCAGGTGGGGCGTCAGGTCGAGGTTCACACCAATATCCTGGAATTGAAACTGCGTGCTGGCCAGCAATCCCACTGAACCCGAGGAAGACGTCGTGGTCGCCCCCAGGGAGGGCAAAAAGCTTCCCTGGGCGTAGGGAATCCGGCTGCCGATTTTTAGTTTGGCCTCTTGTCCGTCCGTCACGCGGATTTCCGGGCTCTGCAAGATGCGGGTCTTGTTATCACTCAGGATCGCTTCGGCAGTAGCACCCGGAAGCGCCACGGCATAATCCGACAAACCCAGGGTGTTGATTGCGACCGAACTGACGCTTGTCGTCGTGCCGGAAACCGTAGTGGTCGGCGAAAAAGCCGCACCCCCCTCGATTCCGGGAGTAATCGTGCCACTGGAAGCATTGACGGTGGCCGGGCTCAAGCCCAAATCACGAATCCGGTCACGGTCCGCCTCTACGATATCAATGTCAATCAGGATTTCGGCCTTGCCCCGGTCCAATCTTCGAATCAGTTGTTCCGCTTCCGCCACCCTAGCCGGGGTGTCGCGGATGATGATGGCGTTGGCATCGGGATTATCAATCACATTCTGCATTCTCAACACGGATTTGACGGCCGTAGTAATGGCGGTGCGGTCCGCGGCCGGCAAGGGATTGGTTAAGTAAATCGCCTTCACTACAAACGTATCGTAGAGCTGCCGGTTGGGTTGGGTGTCAGGAACCACGATGATGGTATTGGGCGTCACCGCTTTCCAAAACGTCCGGGTTTGCATGGCGACAAGGTTCAGGGCGTCTTCCAGCTTGATGTTCACCAGGTCTTCGCTGAGGTTATGGGGAATGAAGTCCGTGGTGAAGGCCACATTGATCCCTGCCAGCTTGGCCAGGGTTGTAAAGACCTGTTTGCTGTCTCCGGTGAAGTGAAAGTGGACGATGGGGGCTTCCGAAAGGGGCTTTAACTTGACAATCCCGGTTTGGTTTTCTTCTTCACTGCTCTTCAGTGCCTTCTCAATGGCCTCCGTATGGGCCTTTTTGGCCTCCGCTTGTTTGGCCAAAAGGGCGTCCAGTTCCTGCTGGGCGGCCCCGTTGGCGGGGTCAATGCGGGCTGCTTTCTGCAACTCGCCTGCTGCTTGCTCAGGCCGGTCCTGCTTTAACAACATCCGTCCATTCCTGAGATGAAGCAAGCTGGCATGAACCCGAGCATTCTGCTCATGGAGGATGTAGAGGGAGTTGGAGGGGTCAGCCGCCTTGGCTTTTTCGTAGTCCACCAAAGCCGTGTCCCAATCCTTCCGGTCCTCGGCCTTGCGACCCTCCCGGTAAGCGACACTTGCGCCCCCGCCGCAACTCAGGCAGGACGCGGCTAATGCCCATACCGCTATTCGCCGGACTTTTTGCCGGAGTTCTTGAATGACCATCCCTCACTCCCCGCAGCCGGAATTAAAATCCCGCGTGGGGATTCCCGGCCATTAAAAATTGTGAATCGAACCCGACCCCGGTCAGCGAATAGTGGAGAAAACCCGGGCCCAGGTCGGTGATGCTTGGATTGCCCAAGGCGCGATTGGCGTGCAGAGCCTGCAAGTTCGCCAGCTCGTAAAACGGAAACTGCGATAAACCACCAATTCCTTTGGATGCAGCCGCGGCTTGGGATTCTGCCTGAAAAGTCAGCAGGGTTCCTGCACTCTTCCCCGTCGGATCCCGCGCCGCCAACACCAGGGTAGGATCGACGCTGATGGCCCGGTATTGCCCCGCAAACGTCTCCCCTTGCTTGACCAAATAGAGCTCCGATTCATCGGCGACGATGGCTCGCATCTCTCCATCCTGTGTCTGAACGTAACCGAGTGTCTCAAAGACAAATGTTGGGACGTCCGGTGAGACGGGGTTCTCTGAAGCCTGCGAAGTGCGATCAACAATCGCCCCGACTTTTCGCCCTTCGGCCTCGAATCGGCCCACATTTGGGACGATTTGGGGAATGATCTGGTCGCGAGTTGAAGAATCGCGAGCCGTTTTTCGAGACACTTCTCCCTCGGCGTAGGGTTTGCATTCTAGGCAGTCTTCCTCGGCTAGGTTGTCTGGCCTCGTGCGCGCCGGTGCCGTGAGCACCGCCGGGATTTCCGGAGGCGCTCGCCAGGGCGGTGGGTGTGCTTGCCAGGGAGGATCTTCCACGGCTTCCACCGCGTCGGCAGATACGCTGATGGCGCGGTAGCGTCCCGCGAACCGGTCGCCTTGCCCGACAATGTAAATTTCTCCGTCCTTGGAAAGGATGGCCGCAAACGAACCATCCTCTTTAACCACGTATCCGAGAGGAAGCATCATGGCAGGCGGCTCCGTCGGCTGCTCCGCCGAGCCGAGTGAACTCTTTGTAAAAAAGGATAAGGCAGATTCGCTGGCCCCATCCACTGACACCGGATTGCCGCTCGAACTCGCACCTGAAATTCGGAGTGCCGAGCCGCCGGCACCATCGGCGGCCGGTGTCGAGACGTGGTAGGACACTTGGTGGATCATGCCCGACAGGGAATCCGCCGACTCGTCGGACGGACCGCTGACGGGTGCGGGTTGCATCTCCCCGTCCAGGCTTGCCGTCAAAGCCGAGGTTGGCAAAGCTTCGGTACCCGAATCCCTCTTAGACGGCGCGACCTGGGTTGCTTGCGCCACGGTTTCGGTCTCCGGAACCAAGTGAACGGTGTCCGCGTCCGCAATCACGGTATCAGTGGTGCCATCGGCTTGTTGCACGTATCCAATATTTTTTGGAGCCAGGGCAGGATCTGCCAGTGGCGCAGATTCCGCCATTGCCCCGACCGGCGCGGAAGCGTCGGTCGGCGGCCCAGCAGGCGCCGGAGCGACACTCGCCGTTAATTCCCTGGACTCACCGCCACCGGGTTTGGTCATGGGAGACTTCACCAGCGTCTCGTCAACGGCATCCACCGAGTCAGGAGTAATCTTCGTAACCCGGTACCGGCCTGAAATAAGGTCACCTATATGAACGACCTGGACCTCGTTTTCTTGCGGAATAATGGCTTCCAATTGTCCGTCCGCCTTCTCGACGTAACCTAAAGGCTTGAGACTCAATGGGGCAGGCGTTATGGAGGACACAGTCTCGATTGCGGTCTGGGGTTTTGGCTCCGCCGGCAATGGTTGCAGCTTGGGGGTCGATTCGGTCGCGATAAGGTTTGGCGACAGCCTGCCGCGATGCTCCGTCACATGTGCTGGTTCGTGAACTACATCCTGAAGAAGCTTTGGACCTTGATCTGTTTGGGATTGGCACGCAGCGCCGGAATGGTTTTCAGCCGCCTGAGGACGAGAATGGGTTGGAGCTTTGGGAACGCGGCTGGCCTGGGGAAGGAAATACAGGCAAAGACCAACCGCCACACCCAGAGCGAAATTGACGAGCTGCCTGGCGATCCTCACAGGTGATCCAGTGCCTGATTTGCCATGCGAAACGCGGGAGGGGCGGCCTGAACCGCCTCCAACTCGAAATCCGGCCGCTTTTCCGGCAACTTCTATTACCGCTTCCCCGAGGTCCTGCTGCGTCCTGCAATCATCCACTTCCGTGCGCAACATCAACATCATAACAGGGGGAGACCAAAATGCAATCCGTGAAACCACCGACCTTGCGCCGAATGCATGAAAATCCTCGCCCTTAGATCGGGAAGTGTTATCATCTCTGCCGCGCCTTGCTGGAGCGCCGGTGTCCCCCCCGGCGACCTGACCGCGTACTGAGGCGGAGAGATTAGTGACGACGCCCGATTGATTGTAGCGGCGGTCTCCGACCGCCGTTTTCGGCACGCAGAGAGCGCCGCTACAAAGGGAGAGACATCATTACTCAGCGGGTACAATCGCCACAAGGAGACTCCCATGGCCAAAGTCTTGCGCTGTAGCGACCTGGGCACCGGCTGCCCCAAGGAAATTCGAGCGGCCACCGAAGACGAGCTTATGAAGCTTGCCGCCGAGCACGCGGAAAAGGACCACGGAATTTCCGTCGCCATGATTCCGCCTTCCATGCTGGCCATGGTTAAGGCCGCCATCAAGGATGAGTAGGCTTCACGCTTTCAAGCTGCTGCACCGGCAGCCCGATCCCGACCCGCCGAGCCCCTCGGCCCTAGAACGGTGGGGAGTGAAGAAACTTTCCAGGAATTTTCATCCAGCAATTTCCGCAACTCCACCGCCCCGTCAAGAATGAGGCCGGCCTTCCGACTTCACCCTTTTGACTTTAGCTCTTTGCCTTTCGCGTTTTGACTTTTGACCTTCAACTTTTGACTTCAGCCCTCTGCCCCTCCAACTGCCCACTTGGGGATGAAACCCCTTGGCGCGTCAATCCTCTCGCGGTAAAATCTCGTCAGCCTTGGATTGAAACCGCATGAACACTTGGACTCTACTCGCCGTCCTGCTGGACGCGAATCCGCTGATTGACTTTTGGCGGAACTTTCAGCTCGTTGCCCGCAACGACAGCTTTCTCCAGATTTCCATCGGCATTCTGGTGCCGGCGGCGCTGCTGGGCTTGCTGGCGCGCCGCCAGCGCCAGCACGTGCGCACCGCCCTGATTCTCTACGCTCTGGGCATCATCTTAATGACCATTTCGGCCAT
>JASHTO010000425.1 GCA_030040515.1 Terriglobia bacterium | reverse complement strand
GAAGTGCTGCGCATGAACGCGGAACTGCGGCGGCTGGTGGCGGGCGGGGGAAGTGCCGAAGCCATCTCCGAAATGGCCATCAAGCACGGCATGAAAACGCTGAAGGACTACAGCGTTTGGCTGCTCCAGAACGGCTGGACCACCATGGACGAAGTCCTGCAGGTTGTCTCGGCCAAGGAATGAATCGATCCTCATGGGTTGTTGCCTGGGAATTGACGGCGGCGGCACGCGCACTGCGGCATGGCTGGCCGATGGCGATGGCAAGGTTCTGGGGCGCGCTGAGTCGGGTCCTTCCAATCCGCTCAAAGTGGGCTTTCACGCCGCCGAGCGCGAAATCCTGAAAGTGTTTCGCGCCTGCTTGCGCGATGCCGGCATTTCTCGCAGCGCCGCGCAGTCGATTCTGCACGCCGTATGCGCCGGGGTCGCCGGGGTGGACCGTCGGGTGGTTCAGCGCAGGCTCCTGGCCTGGTTGCGCCGGCAAATTCCCGCCCAACACCATCTGCTGCTCTCTGACGCCGCCATCGCGCTGGCCGCAGCCGTGCGGGACGCTCCGGGCATCGTGGTGGTTGCCGGAACGGGCTCCATCGCCTTCGCACGCGATCATCGTGGCAACGTCATGCGCGCCGGGGGCTGGGGGATTCCCTTTGACGATCACGGCTCGGGTTACGACCTGGGACGCAAGGCCGTGGCCGCGGCGCTGCGCTCCTTCGACGGCCGTGGGCCGCAGACGGTTCTGGTCAAGCGAATCTGCCGGCATTGGGGGCTGCGTGACATCGCGGCGGTTACGACGAAGCGCATCGACCAGCAGCAGATTGCCGCGCTCTTCCCGCTGGTGATGAAAGCCGCGACCGAGGGAGACGCCGTGGCGTGCCGTTTGTGCGATGATGCGGCACGCGATCTGGCCAGCCTGGCCATCGCCCTGCTCAAGCGAGCCGGCTGGACGCGCCGCGCAACGCCGGTGGTCCTTTCGGGTGGCGTGCTCCAATCGAGCGAGCTGATTCGCCGTGCCTTCGCGCGTTATCTTCGCCGCGCCGCTCCCCGCGCCCGCCTGGAGTTGCTCAAACGTCCGCCCGTGGAGGGCGCGCTCTGGCTGGCGCGTGCGATGGCCGGGCGAAAACCCTGACGCCGGAATCGATGGGAGGAAATGGCCATGCCATCATTACGCAGACTTCTATCCGCTTCGATCTTGCTCTTGCTCCTCAGTGTTGCCGCAACGGCTGCGGACACATCATCGCCCTGGAGTCCTGCTGACCTGATTTCCGCTTCGGAACTGAATCACCAACTCGCCGAGGTGAACGCAGGGAAGATCACGCTGATTCAGGTGGGTTTTGGTGTGATGTACAGAATGGGCCACATTCCGGGTTCAAAATACGCCGGCCCGGCATCACAGCCTGAAGGCCTTGCGGCGCTGAAGAAGCTCGTCGCCCATCTCCCCCGTAACCAGCAGATTGTCATCTACTGCGGCTGCTGCCCGTGGGACCATTGCCCCAACATTCGCCCCGCCTTCCGCGCGCTGAAGGAAATGGGATTCACGAATCTCAAGCTGCTGGAAATCCCACAGAGGTTTTACGACGATTGGACGGCGAAGGGTTTCCATACTGTCAAGGGAGAATAGTCGCAATTCGCGGCTGCATCACGCCACGGCGCGCTCGAACGTGCAGCTTTCGTTGGGGCAATGGCGCGTGGTCTCACCGGTCTTCTTGTTGAACTTTTCCACCAGGATGGGTGAGCCGCAATTCGGGCAGGGTTCGGCGACGGGTTTATCCCGCGAGGTAAACTTGCAGTCCGGATAGCGGGTGCAGCCGTAGAAAGTGGTCTTGAAGCGCGTGCGCCGCGCCATGATCTCGCCCGTGCAGCCTTTTTCCGGGCAGGGGATTCCCAAGGTTTCGCGCTTGATGTACTTGCACTTGGGGTAATTGCTGCACGCGGTGAACTGGCCGTAGCGACCGTGCTTGATGACCAGGTGATTGCCGCACTCGGGACACTTTTCCTCAAGCGGCTGGTCGCTCACCGCCGTGGCATTGCCTTCCTTGATTATTATTTTCTTCGTATTACGACACTCCGGATAGCCCGTGCAGGCCAGGAAGTAGCCGAAGCGCCCCCGCTTCACCGCCATGGGCTTGCCGCATTTTTCGCAGTTCTCCGCCGCCACTTCCGGGGCGGGCGGCGCGGCGCTGGCATACTTCGCGGCAAGGTCGGGCGGCAGGTCGCTGGTGCCGTCGCAATCCGGGTAGCCCGTGCAGGCCATGAACGGCCCATTCCGTCCCAGGCGGATGACCATGGGCTTGCCGCACTTCTCGCACTTAATGTCAGTGGGAATGCCTTCGCCCTTGATGTCTTCCATGTCCCGTTCGGCCCGGCTCAGTTCCTTCTTGAACTTCTTGTAGAAGTCCTGAAGCGCGTCAATCCAGGAAAGCTTGCCCTCCTCGACCTCGTCCAGTTCCTCCTCCATGTGCGCCGTGTAAGCCACGTCGAAGATGTCGCTGAAGTTTTTGACGAGCAGGTCGCTGACCAACATGCCGAGCTGGGTGGGAAAGAAGCGCCCCTGATTTTTCTCCACGTATTCGCGATTCTGGATGACGGAGAGAATGGTGGCGTAAGTGGAGGGCCGCCCGATGCCTTTTTCCTCGAGCGCCTTCACCAGCGTGGCTTCGTTGTAGCGCGGCGGCGGCTCGGTGAAGTGCTGTTCGGGGGTCAATTTGTTCAGCTTCAGTCGCTCGCCTTCGGTGACGACCGGCAGGCGGCGTTTCAGTTCCTCGTCTTCTTCCATGCCCTCTTTTTCGTCCTTGCCTTCCTCGTAGACGGCGAGGAAGCCCTTGAACTTCTCGACGGACCCGGTCGCGCGCAGGGTGTAATCGCCGGCTGCAATGTCCACCGTTGTCTGGTCGAAGATGGCGGGGTTCATCTGCGAGGCGACGAAGCGCTGCCAGATCAGCTTGTAAAGTCTGTACTCGTCGGGTCCGAGAATTTTGCGCAGCGATTCGGGCGTGCGCATGACGTCGGTTGGGCGAATCGCTTCGTGCGCGTCCTGCGCGTCCTTCTTGCTTTTGTAGTGAATCGCCTCGGCGGGCAGATATCCGTTTCCGAATTTGTCCTTGATGTAGCCGCGCACGGCGGTAAGCGCGCCTTCCGCGACACGCGTGGAATCGGTGCGCATGTAGGTGATGAGTCCCACCGCGCCCTCGCCCGGCAATTCAACACCTTCGTAAAGGTGCTGCGCCACCATCATGGTTTTCTTGGCCCAGAAGCGCAGCTTGCGCACGGCTTCCTGCTGAAGCTTGCTGGTGATGAAGGGCGGAACGGGGAACTTGCGCTTCTCTTTGGTGGTGACGGATTGCACCACGAGGTTTGCGGCTTTGATGGCGGCGGTCACCTGGTCCGCCGCGGCCTGATCGGGAATTTCAATGTCCTTGCCGTGGTATTTCGCCAGACGCGCTTCAAATTCCGGCGGGTTCTTGCCCTCGACGAGCGCGGTGATGGTCCAGTATTCCTTCTTCTGGAACGCCTGAATCTCGCGTTCGCGTTCGACGATCAGCCGCAGCGCCACGGTCTGCACGCGTCCGGCGGAAATTCCACGCTTCACTTTCTCCCACAGCAGCGGGCTGACCTGGTAACCCACCAGGCGATCGAGGATTCTTCGCGCCTGCTGCGCGTCCACCAGGTGCGAGTCGATTCCCTTCGGGTGCTCGAACGCCGCCCGCACCGCGTCGCGGGTGATTTCGTTGAACAGCACGCGATAAAACTTGCGCTTGGAGGAATTCAGCAGCTCGTGCAGGTGCTGGCAAATGGCCTCACCTTCGCGGTCGGGGTCGGCGGCAAGATAAATCGAGTCGGCCTTGCTCGCCGCGGACTTCAGGTCGGCGATCACTTCCTTGCGCGCGGGAATGGCGTTGTAAGTGGGCCGGAAGCCGTGCTCGACGTCGACGCCCAGTTCCTTTTTGGGCAGATCCATGACGTGGCCCATGGAGGCCTTCACCAGATAGTCCGACCCAAGGTACTTGTTGATGGTTTTCGCCTTGGCGGGCGATTCCACGATCACCAGGGATTTGCTCATAATCTGAAGTTCTCAGTTTTCAGTAGACAGAATCTCATTTGTTGAAGGCCATCCTTTTTGAACGAATATGTCCTCAACCGATGACTGATCACTTGCCTCCTTGCCTTGAGATGCCACCCCGTATGCCGAACATCTGATTCACGGCCCTGCCCTGAGGATTCACCTGGCTACAGTTTACGGATAAAGTTTTTTCCCGGCAACTGCCGGATAAGTCCGTTCATTTCCAATTCCAAAAGCGCCGCCAGAACCCGCGGGTGGGGGGTCTTCGCGGCGCTTACAATTTCGTCCACAAAAATCGCCTGGTCCGCCCGCAGAACCTCAAACACAGCTTGCTGTTCCGGCGTCAACGAGGCGGAAAAGAGCGTGGCGGATTGTGCGCTCAGCGGCCCTCCATCCGATGCCTCGGCCGGCGGCAGAAGTTGCATTCGCACCTCCGCCGGAAATTCCTCGATCACGTCCATCCACTGGTCCACCAGCTTCGCGCCCTGCTTCAGCAGATGATTCGGACCGAAGCTTTGTGGGGAGGTAATATTGCCCGGCACGGCAAAGACCTCGCGATTCTGGTCCACCGCCAGGCGCGCCGTAATCAGCGAGCCGCTGTACTCCGCGGCCTCCACAACGATCACGCCGAGCGAAAGCCCGCTGATGATGCGGTTGCGGATGGGGAAATTCTCCGGAGTCGGCCCCGTGCCCATCGGAAACTCGGTCATCACCGCGCCCGACTTCGCGATTTCATCCGCCAGTCGCTTGTTCTCCCGGGGATAGATGACGTCGATGCCGGAACCGAGCACGGCCACTGTCTTGCCCTTCGCTTCAAGAGCACCGCGGTGCGAGGCGGAATCGATGCCGCGCGCCAGACCGCTCACCACCAGCAGTTGCCGCTCGGCCAGATCGTGCGCCAGGCGATGCGCCACGGAACTACCGTAGGCGCTGGGCTTCCGCGTTCCCACCATGGCCACGGCGAACTGCGACAGGACTTTCGCGTCGCCACGCACATAAAGAACGAGCGGCGCGTCGGGAATCTGCTTAAGAAGCGGTGGGTACTCCTCGCTCTCCAGGGAAACCAGCCGGCAGCCGGCCTTTTCCGCCTTCTCCAGTTCCTTCTCCGCGTCCTGCAAGGCGGATTGCGCGAAGATCGCCTGTGCCGCCCGCACGGGAATTCCGGAACTCTCGAGTTCAGTGAGAGACGCCCCATAGGCGCCCTGGGGTGAACCGAAGTGCTCGATCAGCTTGTGGCATCCGCGGACGCCTAACCCCTCGATTCGCGTCAAGGCAACCCAGAATGGAAGTGTCTCGCTCATTTCGCGTCTTTCCAACCTTATCATAGCGGATGCCGGCACCGGATTCCTCTTTGTTGCATAGTGGAATTTCCCGCAGCGAGTGCGCCGTTTAGCCAATAACCGGCGACTCAGGAGCAAGGTGTCCGGCCAACTCGACAAATTCAAGTCGCAAGTAATTAGAACTTAGTACTTTAGGTCCATTGAAAGGCCCCATTGCCTGTAAAATAATTGCCGAGGGTTGAACCTTTCAAGGGTCGGCGATGGGGATGCTAGGTTCCTTGATGGGGTTGATTATTCAGCCGCACGGCAAGGAGGACGTTTTCTTATGAGTCCCGAAGTTTGGGGTGGGGGCGGATGGCGTGCCGCGTTCCTTTTGTCTGCTTTGCTGTGCCTGCCGGTGGTAGGGCAGGCGAAGACCAAGAAGGGCATCGATACTGACCTGACCAACATTGTTCGTCCCACGCTTGTAAATGAGGGAACGAATCCCACCTTGCGCTTCCCGGTGATGAGCATGCCGGGCTCGGTCTTTACCATCACCTATGGCTGGTTGGACATCAGCAACTCAACCATTCGCTACACCGTGGTCCAGCCGACGCGTAAATCCGATCACGATTTTGACGTCCCGCGGCTTTCCATCAATGAGCTGGATTATAGGCAATCCGTGCTCACCTTCAAAACGGGAAAAAAGGACCAGATTCTGACTTATCTCGAGCCGGACCGCTGGGGGAGCATTCACACGGCCCCGGGGGCGATGACGGCTGCCAACCACGAGACCCTGGGGACAACATCGATTTACAAGACGCTGATGAATTTTGACGGCGTGATGGCGTTAGTAAGGCCTCCGGCGCCCCCACCGGCTCAGGTGGTCGTTCAGCCGGCGCCCGCTCCACCGCCGCCCAAGCCCGAGGCGCCGCCTCCGCCACCTACGATTGTGCTTTCCTCGCCCGACGGCGCCGCCGAGAATGCCACGCTCACGTGGGACCAAAAAACCGTGGTCATCCGCGGCGTGGCCATGGATACCACCGGTATCCCGGTTGTGGAGATCAATGGGTCACCGGTGAATATGCGACCGCAAAATGCGCAGGCAGCGGAATTCTGGTCCGATCCGTTGCCGTTGCAGGCGGGAAGCAATCGCATCCAGATCGCGGCTGCGAACACGGCAAGAGAGGAAACGCGTCTCGACCTCACCATTCAATACCAGCCCAAGGCCGCCGCCGTGAATCCGAAAGCGCTGAGCCGGGATGAGATAATAAGCCTGCTTCAGGGCGGAGTGCCGCCCACGCGAGTTCAGGAGCTGGTGAAGGAACGCGGCATCAAGTTTTCACCCAATTCCGACGACCTGAACGCCATTCGCGCTGCGGGCGGAACGGACGATGTCATCGAGGCTGTTCAGCAAGCCGCGCCACATCCCTAGGATTTCGGGCCTTCGGCAGAGGCAGGGGCGCGCACGCCTGACGCGAATCCAAGCCGCCACCATGTCTCCCCACGAAATTTCCAATTCGAGTTAAAATGATCTTTCGGTCCCAAAATTATCTATGCCCGGATTCAAAATATCGGTCGTGCAATATCTCAACACCGCGCCCCTGGTTTGGGGCATGTTGCACGGTGAGCAAAAGGGAATGTTTGAAATGCAGTTCAACACTCCGGCCGCCTGCGCGGACGCCCTGCGCGTGCGCCAGGTGGATGCGGGCATCATTCCCTCCATTGAATACCAGCGGCTCGACAAAGTGCAAATCCTCACCGGCATGTCCATCGCCGCCAAGAACGAAGTCAAAAGCGTGCTGCTGCTGAGCAAGGTGCCCTTCGCCAAGATTTCAACCGTGGCCACGGACAATTCCTCGCGCACTTCCGCGGCCCTGCTGCGCATCCTGATGCGCAAATTTTATTCCAAGTGGATCACCGTCACGCCGCATGCTCCGCGTCCCGACAAGATGCTGGAACGCGCGGACGCGGCGCTGGTGATTGGAGATGTGGCGCTGACTTTTAACGGACCGGTGGCGGAGGTTTACGATCTGGGTGCGGAGTGGAAGCGCCTGACCGGCCTTCCCTTCGTCTTCGCACTCTGGGTGGGGCACGACGATCGTAACCTCTCGAAGCGCCAGCCGGAATTTGCCGCTTCGCTCGCCTTCGGCCTCGCCCACCTTGACGACATCGCGGCGGAATACGCTCCCAAACTGGGCCTGACGCCCGAGGCCGTGAAGGTTTACTTGACCCAGAATGTGGATTATTCTTTGGATGAGGAGAATCGCAAGGGCTTGCGGATGTTTTATAAGCTTGCGCATGAGTCAGGAATTATTCCCGCTGAGCGCGAGCTCTACTTTGCGTGAACCTGCCGCTTCGCCCTCTTTGCTCGGGATGAATCTGTATGTCACTTACCAATGCCCAGGCTTGCGACCTGCTGCGCTCCGATGATCTTCTCGGCATCGGCAGGGAAGCGGACAAAGTTCGCAAGCGCTTACATCCCGGCAACATAGTCACCTACCAGATCGACCGCAACATCAATTACACCAATATCTGCACGGAATACTGCTCGTTTTGTGCTTTCTACCGGCCAGCGGGTTCGTCGGAGGGTTATCTTCAGCCGCTCGAATCGATGTACCAGAA
>JASHTO010000424.1 GCA_030040515.1 Terriglobia bacterium | reverse complement strand
TACGTGAAAGCACGGGAGATCAACCAAATCATGGGCTGGTGGCACTACCGCAACCTGACGGATGAGGATTTGAAGGCGATGTTCGCATATCTGCGAACGCTCAAACCCGTCAAGCACCGCGTGGATAACACCGAGAACCCCACCCTCTGCAAAATTTGCGGAAACATTCACGGGCTGGGGGACAAGAACTAGTACTTGCTGACGAAAGTCCACGCCACATCGAGGTGGGCGGGGAAGGGCGGGGCTTCAGCCCCGCCGTGGAAAACGGCAGATCATCGGGGGCTAAAGGCCCAACGCGTGGCCTGGCCCGGGGCGGCGGGGCTGAAGCCCCGCCCTTCCGAATCGCCGCTTTTATGACGTGCAATTTCGTCACTTAGTACTAGCTTGGGTAGCGCAGCCCCCGCTTTTCTGGTCACGGTTCTTTCCTGACACAAGAAACATTTTCGTCAATCAAAAGCTGCAGACTGCAAGAACGGCAGTCTGCCCTACGCAACCTGGAATCAACTGGCTATTCCCGAACCGCCCAAGCCAGCCCGTCCGGCTCTCCACCGACGTCGATGTGGTTGGCGACTTCGAAAGTTTTCAGGTTCACGACGGCGACGTAATTGTCCGGCGAGCAGGCGACAAACGCGCGTTCTTCGAGGGGGTCGATCAGAATACCCGCCGCGCCATGCCCGATGGGCACTCGCTTGTATTCCCGGCGCGATGCTGCGCCGTAAACAAACAAATCGCCAAGGCGCAGGCTGGATATCAGCACATATTGGCCGTCGGGAGTGAACTTCAGCCGGTTGGAGCCGGGGATCTTCGCGTCGAGCGTTGCCGCAACCTTTTTCGCCGCGAGGTCAATGATGGAAATCGTACCGTCCTGTGCATTCGCAGTCCACAATTCCCTGCCATCGGGTGAAACGTCAAAGCCCTCGTCGCCTTTACCAACAGAAATGACGGTTTCATTCCAATCCGTGCGCTCACGCGGAGTGCCGGGTGGAGGACCTCCCTGCGCGCCGGGTGGTCCCATCCCCAGGAATACAAGCCGCTCCATAATGGTCACGGTGCCGGAGCTGACGTTGGTGGTGTAGATCTTCTTCAGGTCGCTGGTGACGTACAACATGTGCGTTCGATTCTGCCCGGTTCCCATGATCCAATCGATGGTGTTGGTGGCAGGATCGAATCGCGCAATCGCCTTGGCGCCCTCGGCGGTGAACCAGACCTTGCCGCCCACAAAAGCGAGGCCGTGCGGACCGTTCAGTGCGCCGGTGTCAATGTCCGGCAAAGCCTTCTGCGCAACCAGGTCGAGGACGGACAGCGCGTGGTATCGCCCGCCGCCGTAAATTGAGACATAGGCCCTGGTGCCGTCGGAAGAGGCGATCACTTCATGCGGGTCGGGCCCGACGGGAAGGCGCGCGATCACCTGAAAATTAGACGGGTCAACAATGGCTAGCGTGTGGTCGTGCTTCGACAGCGCCAGAAGGCTGCGCTGCGGCGTCGATTGCGCCGCACCGGGCTGAAGCGTGCCGGCAAGCAGCAGGATTAGTGCCAGAGGCCAAGACCATTTGAGTTTCATTTCGATTCGTCCCTCCCTCCTGGTTTTCGCATCGCCGCAGGCCAATTCGTCATAGCGTGAACCGCCGGTTCTGCGGTCACCGCTTGTTAACCTTGCAATGAACTGGACGCTCCGTATTCTACCGCCAAGTCGAGGGTACCGTGCCCATTTGTTTCGAATTGTCGCCGCACAAATCGAAAATTCCCTATTTGACGCAAGGCCTCTGGCTATTCGCCAAATTTTGCTTTGGGGCGGCGAAGAACGAGCTTATCCTCGCGCATAGGTGCGGAGACGTAGAAAAATTGAAAAGCATGAGACACACAATAAAATAGATCGAATTTAGCTCGCTGCGGTTTTGTGCGCGCATTTACGCGAGGTCCGCCTTCACCAACTCATCAAATCTTCGGTCAATTCGAGCGGCAGCCAGCCTTCTTGCGACAAAACCTGAAGGGGCAGGCCGTTGACCCAGACGGAAACTTGCAGGCTCATTTGCTCGTAGGGGGCGGCTCCCAGGATGCTGTAATCGAGCCGGGCCTCGAAGATTCGCTGGAAGGCCATTTGCGCATCCTCGACGGTAGCGTTGGGCATGAGTTAAATGATGGTTCCGGGCACTGATTCTTTCACAAGACAAAGCCGGGACTTAAGGTTTCCTGGCGGACACATCCGCGCGGATGACCTCAAGGAAGCGGCGGGCGGCGTCGAGAGCCTCCTGTGCCTCCTGGTTTGAGACGAATCCAGTATCGTCATAGAGGGCGAGATTGCGCTTGCGGCGAAGGCGGTCAAAAAGGGTCAGCAGGCCGGAGTGTGGCGTGCCCATTTTCGATTTCACGAATTCAATGATGGCAATGTGATGCCCAGGCTGGCTGCGGGCGCGGAATCCGTGGCTGAACATGAACCCCAAGGCCGCCCGGAGCATGGACTCATAAGCTTGCTGGAGGCAGGCCTCCTCGTCGAATGCCAGGATTTTATGTGCGGAAACGAGCTTTCGCTCGGCGCTCGTGAGATAGCGCTCGATTTGCGCCCAGTCAGCGGTTTGGGGCTTGAGCTTCTTCATGCCGGCTCACGAGCGTAACACGCTTGTGTCGCCAGATGCTCTCCAGAAACGCATCCTTTTGCTTCCGGCGACGTTCGAATTCGCTTCGTGGCATGACCGTGTAATTGATTTCGCGCGCCAGCTGGCGCTCAACTTTCTGTACGGCCTCGGCCAGTGCCTGGGCGGCCGGGCGGCCAATCACGAGGACATCAATGTCACTGGCGGCGTCCTGTTGGTGGCGTGCGAAAGAGCCATAAAGATACGCTTCCTCAACGCCTTTCATTTTCTCAAGCACACGACGGATCAGCGGCGCGACACCCAGGGTTTTCTCAACGATGCCGCGGACCTCCCGGAACAGCGGGAACTCGCGGTTCAGGCGAAAATACCTCTGTCGCCCGCTTACTTCCGAGCGAAAGAGCCCTTCCCTCTCCAGGCGGCGCAGGTCTCGAGAGAGGTTGGAGGGGTCGGTGCCTAACCGCTTTGCCAAGTCCCGCAGATGGAGACGAGCGGAGGGATTGGTGAAGTAGTAAGTGAGCAGTCGCCGGCGCGCCTGGGATCGGAAATCCAGCATAGGGTCAAGTTATACCACAACTGTTGTAGGGATTGACAACATAGGCAGGGGAAAAACCACCTTCCCCACGCTGACACTGGAGCCTTACCAGCTCATCAAATCTTCGGTCAATTCGAGCGGCAGCCAGCCTTCTTGCGGCAAAACCTGAAGGGGCAGGCCGTTGACCCAGACGGAAACTTGCAGGCTCATTTGCTCGTAGGGGGCGGCTCCCAGGATGCTGTAATCGAGCCGGGCCTCGAAGATCCTGGCAAAGGCCACCTGCACCTGGTTTCCGGTCGCCTGGGGCACGGCAAGCGCGTCGCCGGCTTTCCAGAATTCCACGGACTTTACGCTTCCCCCCGCGATGCGGATATGCAGGCGGATGCGGCTCTCGCCGTCCACGCTGACGCGGATTTCAAATTCCGCATGATCCTTCAGAAACTCCTCGGTCAGGTCGACGCGCAGGAAGACGGCCTTCTCACTGTAGCCGTAATAGAGCACTTCCACCAACTGCGCCACTCCGTGCATGGAGCCGGAGCGATAATCGGGCTGGCAGAGCCCCGCGCCCATCCATTCAAAATAATTGGTGACCTTGCCGTCGATATCCGGCTCGATGTGCGCGCTGGGAGCCACGGTCCGGGCTCGGACGCGCGGGTGCTTGATGGGCACGGCCAGATCGTCCGCCGGCGAGCCCCCCAGCAGGCGGTAGATGTTGCTCAGGTGCTTGCGGTAGAGCAGGTCAAATTCATCGTCATTGGGGGTCGAGTGCTCGGGGCCGTACCACCAGTTCCAGTCGCTACCTTCCGCGATCCACAGTTCCTGCTGCGCCAGAGCGCGGTTCTCCGGCTTCACCTTGGGGCCGGCCGAGTGCTGGGCGTAGAAGTCGCGGGCCTCGCTCAGCAGGTCCCAGGCGCGATTGTCCTCATCGGCGCCGATCCAGACGTCGTAATTGGCGTTGATCCATGAGCCGGGAACGACGTGCGTGAGCGGACCGGGATCCACCACCTTCAACGCCTCGCTGGCCGTGACGGCGTGCAGCTCCGGGTCCGCCGAAACTCGCCCATAAAAAGCCTTCAGAAATTCCCTTCCGTTGCCGGGGTAATACTCCCAGGCGTTTTCGCCGTCCAGAATGACCGAAACCACCGCGGGACGGTTCCCGCCGATCCTGCCGGCCGACTTGATGCGATTGTAGAGGTCGTTTGCAGCCGCGTGCGGGTCCATGTGCGAGTAGACAAATCCCACCAAATCGGAAAGCTGATGGTCGCGGAAGAAAATCGCGATGGTCTTGCCGCCCGAAGTCAGGGCGTGCGGCCGGTAGAGCTCTTCCCCGCCTTGCAAGGTGCCGTCGCCGCGGCGATAGAAGCCCATCTGCTTCGTGCGGCCCAGCACGCCTTCGTCGGTCGCGGCCCAGATGAATCCTTCTTCCGCGGCCAGACGAAGAACTTCGTCGGAAACGCTGCCTTCGCTCGGCCAAAGGCCCTGCGGCCGACGGCCCAAAACCCTTTCCTGCAGCTCCAATGCCCCGCGCAACTGGTCGTGTGCATCTTCGGGATGCCGGAAGCGCTTGTTCGGCAGCTTTACGCCCGGGTGCGACTCCTGCGCCACGTTCGTATCGCACAGCAACGGCAGGATGGGGTGGTAAAAGGGCGAAGTGGAAATCTCAATCTGGCCGCGTTCGGCGGCCTTCTTGTATTCTTCAAGCGTTACTTTAAATATTTCGATCTCTTTCTTACGAACTATGGCCTTGTCCGCTTCCGTGTACCCCCGTCCCTTCGCTACCAAGGCGACTGTCTCGGGATCGTTCGCGAGGAAGATCTCATCAAACCATGCAAGCTGCGAAAGCACTTGAAGGTCAAGAACGTCCTGGCGCGCAAAAATCTTGGGCGCCGATTCCGCCCCGGCCTTCTGCTTTTTCTCCCACAACTCGCGAAAGCGCGGGTAGCGAAAGAGCAGGTTATCGAAGTTGATTTGAAAAGCCGAGGCCAGCAGGGTTTCGCGTTCAGCGCTGGTCAATTCGCCAGCCGGCTTGAACGCCACGTCGTAGGCTGGCTCATGCGCCACGTCGCGGGCGTACTCCTCGATTTGCAGAATGAGCGACGGCACCAGGTTGTACGTGGCATGAAACGCCGGGAAATCGCGCAGAATCGCCACCATGCCGTAGTAGTCCTTCAGGCAATGCAGGCGCGTCCAAGGCATGGTATACACGTCGTCCGCCAGATCCTTGTAAAAGGGCTGGTGCATGTGCCAGAGGAGCATGAGGTAAGTCTGCGGCATGGCGTTAGAAGGCGAAACTCGAAATTCCTTGCTCGTTGCGCGAATTTCGAGTTTCGAGTTTCGAACTTACTCTCCCGATGTGCTAGGATAAAAGCATTAATGCTATGCGGATTTTGACCCGCTACATCCTGAAAGAAATCTCCTCACATTCCCTGCTGGGCCTGTTGGTCTTCACGTTTATCATCTTTATCCGGCAATTGAGCAATCTTCTTGAGCTGGTGGTGCGCCACAACGTTCCCGTGGCCGATGTGGCGACGCTGTTCCTGCTGCCGGTGCCCAGCATTCTGATGTTGACCGTCCCGCTGGCGGTGATGGTGGGGACGCTGATCGGACTGAGCCGCATGTCCGCGGACGGCGAGGTGATCGCGGCGCGTGCCTCCGGACTCGGCATGGCCTGGTTTGTGCGGCCGGTGATGCTCCTGGCGGTGACCGGCTGGGCGATTACGCTGTGGATGGCCCTCGATCTTGCCCCCCAGGCCGCGCGCCTGATGAGCCGCATGGAAACGGGACTGAGAGCCAGCCAGGCGCCCTATGAAATTCAGCCTCGAGTCTTTATCGAGCAATTCCCCAACCTGCTGCTCTACCTGAAGGACGTCACTAGCTCGCGGGCCAACTGGCGCGGCGTCTTTATCGCCGACATGACACAGCGCAACCTCGTCAAGGTAACGTTAGCGGAAAGCGGAATGCTTGTCAACGAACCCTCCCGCAACCGTTTTGTGCTTCACCTCGAGCAGGGCACTACCCACGAGTACGACCCCCAGCACGCGCAGGAATATTCCATCGCTTCCTTTACGAATACGGAAATCCCCATTGAAACTGACCATGGGGGGACGGAAGTGGACCGCAGCACGCCGCCCTATCTCAGCCTCTCCCAGCTTTGGGAGCGCATTCACCAACCCAAGGAGCGCCAGGCCGCGCTGGTGGAATTGAACTACCGTTTCGCCCTGCCCGCTGCCGCCATCGTTCTGGCGCTGGTGGGAATTCCACTGGGAATTTCCACGCGCAAGGGCGGGAAGTCCGTGGGAATCATGCTCAGCCTCCTGCTGTTCTTCATCTATTACATCCTCATGGCCTTTGGCCGAACCTTTGCTCTGCAGGGGCGAGTTTCGCCCTTCATCGGACTGTGGGTGGCCAATGCGCTTTTCGCCTTTACCGGAATCATCATGCTCTCAAATGTTCAGCACGTTCGCACACGACTGCTGGGCCTTCAGGATGCGTTTGAGGATGCGCTGAAGCGCTGGCAGCAATGGCGGGCACGCCGGAAAAACCTGCCCCGCCCCACGGCGCT
>JASHTO010000423.1 GCA_030040515.1 Terriglobia bacterium | reverse complement strand
CAGCAGAGCGTCCGCAAGTAAGACGAGAGCTTGATGGCGCAACGGGCTTTGCGGGAAACGGCTGGCAAAATCCTCAAGCGCTTTCGCAGCGTCTTGCGGCCGGCCGGATTTCTCCAGCGCCGAGGCCTGGTAAAAGACCGCGTAATCGGTCAGTACGAACCCGGTTTTGGCAGACTCAGAGAGGTCCTGCGCCGCATCGGCGTAACTCTGCGCCTGAAATTCCTGATATCCCAACAGGAACCAGGCCCATCCGCTCCAAACGGGATCGGTCTGTGACTTGGCGTAGCTGCGCAGGCGTGGCCAGGTGAGGCGAGGGGAGGTGCTGGCGGCGAGATCGCGGAGGCTCGAGGGAACCACGTCCCCGGCGCGCGCCGCACCGCAAACGAAGGCAAGGCAAGCGCACAAGCAGAGGGTTCGAAGCAACGATTGGCCCGGAACGCTCACGCGGAAGGTCCTGGATATTCCGTCCCCAGAACCGATGGGTCGTTTGCCGCCAGGGTTTTCACCAGCTCGTCGTGGAAATAGTCAACCTGTTTGGTGAGGATCTTGCCAAACCGCTTTTCGAAAGTCTGGCGGCTGCGGTCGATATCGGACTTGAGCCGCTTATAGACGTCCCGATTCTTGCGTCCGTCGGCCACTTTGGCTTTGTTGTAGAGCTCGATTTCGGAGACCAGAAGTTTGGCGAATCGCTTCGCGTCCTTATGAACTTTTTGGTCGGCTTCACTGAGCTGCAACACGTCGAATGCCACCCGAGCGGGTGGTGCGGCTTCCGCGGCCGGCGGAGGAGGCGGAGCGACCTGCTCAACCTCGGCGGCCGGAGGCGCGACTTCGATGGGAATGTCAACTACGGGCGGCGCGGCAGGAGGAGCTTCCACTACCATTTCAGCAGGAGGCGGTTCGGGTGCGGAAGGTTTAACGGCCTCGGCATGCGCTTCCACCACCGGTTTTTCGACTTGTGGCTCCAGGGCCGGCGGCTCTTCGTGCTGAACTACCTCGGGCGGTGCTTCGGCGGCGGGGGCTTCCGCTTCCTGCGCAGGTGCTTCGGCCTCGACTGCCTCGGGAGCTTCCTCCGTCGCCTCTTCGGTGGAAAAGCCGCCGCTCAGGGCGATGAGGCGATCGATCTGCGCGCCGCTGAATTCCGCCAGAATCTTCAGGGCGTTGACCGGGAGGGTTTCACCCTTCTCGCCGGGGTCGGCATAGAAAATGGCGGATACAGAGCCGGCAGAGCGAACCGGCAACAGCAGAATGGGGACCTTCGGCCCGGGCTTGAGCTTATCCAGCACATTGCGGTTTTTCTTGAGCGTGGCAGCGGTGGCGTCCACATGCCCGGCGGTCTCGCAAACCTGCTTGAAGGGGCCCTCCTGACCGAGCGGGATGAGAAGGGCGTGCAAAACCTTATCGGTAAGCGTCGGACCAAACCCGTGGGCGGATGCTCCCCAGGCAGCTTTGCCCCGCACGTCAAAAACTGCGGCGCGCACACCTAACTGCGCCGCCTCCTGCGTGAGCGCTTCCAGCACCTGTTCGGGAATCGTGCTGGTAACGATGTTGCGGACAGCGCTCAGAACTCCTTCCAGCACGGTCTCCGGCGGAATCTGCGCCGCGGCGGCTTCTTCGGCAGCCTTGGCGGCAGCGGCCTCAGCGGCGCGGGCAGCCTGCTCCGCCGCCTTGGCTTCACCAAGCTCCGTGGCGCGGGCGGTGGCTTCTTCGGCGGCTTTGGCAACGGCCTGTTCGGCGGCGCGCGCAACCTCTTCCCATTGGCGGGCGGCTTCCTGCTCGGTGCGCTCGTGGAGCTGGCGTAAATCCGTCAGCTCCGCGCTGAGCTTTTCGAACCGCTCGGCCTGCACGCGCAGCTCCTGCTCAACCCGTTGACGCGCCTCCTGAATGGACTCCGCAAGTGAAGAAAGTTGTGTCTCGGCCAAGATGGAACACCTCACTGGGATCAGCGACGCCCCATTATGAATCAAGGCGCGGGGCGTGTGCAACGGGATTATCGAGTGAAATCATCACAAAATATGAAGGCTTATTTGCTTAGGAATTCTTGATTCGATCTAGTAATCATCCTCCGGCAAAGCCGGAGAAAATGGGACGCCGTCATCATATTCTCTCCGCTTCGGTAAGTTCAGGCTTCCATCTCGACAGGTTCCCCCGCGAGACGCGCTTTCATCTGGTCCAGCCCCTTTGCCCCCGCGAGGAGCAGACAAAGTGCAGCGAGCACAGGCCCCACGCCGGCCACGAAAATCGCCGGGCCGAAGTGTTTTTGGGGGCCCAGGATAAATCCCGTGGTGAGCGGCGCCACAATTCCCGCCATTACCGAGACCGTGTTCAGAAATCCAATCGTCCGGCCCACCAAGTTCTTCGGCGGCAGATGCTGGGAGATCGACCAGTAACTGGAATTGCCGATTCCTGTTGCGCACATGGCGAGTGTGAAAATGGGCAGAGTCCACTGCCGGTCCGTCACCAGGAGGAGAAGAATCGTGGCCGTGCCGCCCCATCCCGCCGCGCCAAATATCACACGTGCACGGAAGACTCCGATTCTCGCCGCCACTTTATCCGCTGCCGAGCCCGCCAGGACATTCACAATCGCCATGATGAAGAGCCCCACGGAAACCAGGCGGCCCATTCCCAGTGTCGAGAATCCGCGCGAGAGAATCAGGTAGCTTGGTACCCAGGTGAGCACGAAATACCAGTAATAGGAAGACAGAAAAGTGGCCAGCGACATCAGCCAGAAAATCCGGCTGGTGAGGAGCATCCGCCACGACCACCACGGCGGCCAGGAAAATTCCTCCGCGGGCTTCTTCTCCTCGACTGCGGCGCGCGCCCGCCCGGATGGCGTGGCAATCAGCCAGGCCGGCAGCCAGAACAGCGCGCCCAGCCCCGTGATGGCGAACATCAGGCGCCAGCCCCAGCGGTCGAGCAGCAGCGAGCCCACCAGAGCGCCCACGGCGGGCCCGATATTCTGCCCCGAAATGTAGATGGACGTCGGCAGCCCCTGATCTTTCCCCTCGAAATTGCTCCGAATAAATGCCAGGCTGGCGAGCGGCGCCACGGATTCCGCAATGCCCAGCACCATTCGCAGCCCCACGATGTCGCGCGAATTCCGGCTGAGCGCGATGGCTGCCGACGCCAGCGACCAGAGCAGAAATCCGGCCGCATAGGACCCGCGGATTCCGACCCGATCCACAATCGTGCCGGAGGGAATCTGGAAAATCGCATAGGTCCAGAAAAAAGCCGACAGCACCATGCCCATGGTCGCCGGACTGAGGCGGAAATCTCCCATGATCGCCGGCGCCGCGATGCTCAGGTTGCCTCGGTCGATGTAGTTGATGACGATGCCGAGGAAAATCAGCGCAAGGACAATCCAGCGGCGGCTCATGCGGCCTGGTCACCTCGGGTTTTCAGAATGGGCCCCCTCACCCCAACTCCCCTCCCCCTCTTCCCTCTCCTTAGGGAGAGGGAAGAGGGGAGAAGGGGTGATAGGGTGAGGGGTTTCTTTCCGGTGGTGGCGATCAGGCCCCTTTGAGGGGCGCGCCACAGTATAGCCTTCGGCTTTGCCAGAGGATGATTACTCCCACTCCGTGCCGGCGCTCGCGGCAATTGACATTGAACACCTCGATGGCCCGACTTATAATTTTCCCACGACGGACCGATTAAAGGGGCAGACCCTTCGCGAAGAGAATCCGGGACTTTCGGATCCGGTCCGTCGGCATGGAGCGCCAGAGGATGCGGAGCAGTGACCGGCTGTTCATGGAAGTCCCGATCATGATTTCGGGAGCCGATCCCACCGGCAAGCCATTTGTGGAGAAAACGCGGGCTCTGGTGCTCAGCCGGCGCGGCGCGCGAATCATCGCCAAGCAGCCGCTGGTTCCCCAGCAAACGCTCAAGCTGCGATGCCTGAAGACGGCCAGGGACACCTCCGTCCGCGTCGTAGGCCCCATCATGGGTGAATCGGAGGGTTGTCACTATGGCATCGCCTTCCTCGAGCCCAATGTGAACGTCTGGGGCATCGAATTTCCGGTGCTCGACGGCACGGAAAATCCCGCCGGACGCCTGGTTCTTGAGTGCACCAACTGTCACACTCAGGAAGTCTCGCACCTGGACGTTTTCGAGCTGGAAGTTTTTCTCGCCAATCAATGCCTCATCCGCACCTGCGCGCGTTGCGACAAGGCAACGCTTTGGATTCAGTCCGAGTTGCGGAACGAACCGGCCCCCGCGGCTGCGGCCATCAAGGCCGAAACTAAGCCGCGCCATTCGATTCAGGAGCGGAAGTCGCCGCGCATCACGCTGAAGGTGAAGGTCTGCCTGCGCAGCGCCGAGTTTGGCGATGAGGTCGTTCTTTCGGTGAATGTTTCGAAGGGCGGATTCCGCGTCGTCAGCCAGAAGGATTATCCCCTGGGCTCCACCTTTGAAGCCGCGCTGCCCTACTCGCCCAAAGCCGCCAATATCTTCACTCCCGCGCGCATCGTCTACAAAGAAGGCGGCATCGGCGGCGTGCCGTTTGCCTACGGCTTCTGCTACATCCCTTCGCCTTTGGCGCCATCGCTTACCGGAATGCAGATTACACAAACCAGATAGCCGCAAACGGTGCGCTGTCTTCGGGCCTCAGTGTCCCGCCCCTTCCCACACGCAACGAAAACTATCAAACGGATCGCGCCCGCCCGGGTCCTTGCGATCACGATAGGAGACGCGCACGATCCAGGGCGTGTTGGTCAGCGGCCCGCCGCGCAGTACACGCGAGCCGTCGCCCTTCGGCCCGGGCGGATCGATTGCCGGACTGCGCTGGTAATAGTTCTCGTCATACCAGTCGTTCACCCATTCGGAAGCGTTGCCCAAGATGTCAAGGAGGCCGAAGGCGTTGGGGAGTTTCTGGCCGACGGCGCGCGGTGGGCTGCCGTAGGGCGAGTCCGCGGCACTTTGCCCGAGCGGCGCGTAGCGAGCCTGCGCGCTTCCGCCGCGCGCCGCGTATTCCCATTCGGCTTCGGTGGGAAGGCGGCCGTCCGCCCAAACGCAATAGTCATTCGCATCATCCCAAGTGACGCTGGTCATCGGCAGACTTTCGCTCGCCCAATTCGCATTGAAGGGTGGAGCGCCGGGAATCTCCCGGCCCGTTGCCGCGGCAAAGCGCTTGTACGCCCTGACAGTGACCTCCGTCTGGCCGACCCAGAAATCCCGTGTGAGGGTCACGCGGTGCGGAGGTTTTTCGTCCGGCTGGCATTCCTCGTCACCCGGCGAGCAGCCCATCATGAATGCTCCTGCGGGAATGTGGACGTACTTCAGGCCGTCCTTGGAATTTTCGCGCACTTCGTTGGGCATTGCCCCGATCCCCGCCGCGTATGCGGTGATTCCGTGCGGTGAGATCGCCGGTTCAAGCGTGCAAAAAGCCGCCAGAAGTATCGAGGCAATTCCCGCCAGTGTACGCAATTTCACGCGAGCGACCCGCAAACTCCAGCTTGAGCGCTGATCTCTTCTCCTCATCACCAATTCCGGATTCCGAAGCTCGAAGCCGCAAGCCACTCAACCTTCATACTTCCTACTTCATAATTCATACATCAGAATTCATAATTCCCCTTGTCCCGAGTCCCCCGTCCCGTCTCACTCAAACGCTGAGGCCAAAAACGCCGCCATGTAATACGCATCGAGGTATTTGAACGGCGCTTCCGCCGTTGTGTAGTGGCCGCAGGGGAGAACCGAGGATTTATGCGGAATCCCCCGCCGCTCAAATTCCCCCAGCAACTGGCACGAGTATTCGGGCAGAAAGGTCAAATCGCAGGTGGCGTGGACCAGCAACGATTTCTTTGGCCAGCGCGCGTATTTATCCACGTAGGCGGCCGGGCTGATGGCCATCCAGGCGTGGCGCAGCGTTTCCTGGTCGATTTCGCTTTCGATGCCCTGGCGAATGTGACGCGTGGATTGCCCCGTCCACACCACATCGCCGAAGGTCACGGAAAAATGGTTGAAAACGTTCACGCGCAGGCGCGGATCGTGCGCGCTGGTGAGAAACGCGTAGCACGACCCGAGGCTGGTGCCCACGATCCCAAGTTGGCGATAACCCTGCGCCTCCAGCCAGTCGAGGCAGCAGCGCGCATCGATCACCGCCTGGCGTCCGGCGTCGAGGGTGCGGCCGATGTTGGCGGAGACGGCATAGTCCGCGCGCGGGGTTTCCGTGGGCTTGCGATAGTCATGGTAGGGCAGGCTGAGCCGCAGCGCGGAAATTCCCAGTAGGTTGAAGATGCGGCACAGCGCGTTGTGGTCCTCGGGACCGCAATTCCATTGCGGCAGCACCACCAGCGCGCGGCGGCGCCCGGCGGCGAACCATCTCGCCCGCGCCAGATTGTTCACCGCGTGAGGCGTTTGCACGGGCGAAGTGAAAAGCAGGAAGTTGCCATTGAGCCGGAAGTCCGCCGGCATTTCGTACCGGTAAAAGTCGTCGCTGTGCGTGACAATCTGCTGGTTCAGGTGGGCGAAGTAGGCCGCGGGATTCGCTTGCGCCATGTGTCGGGTGCCGTTGGGGACCGGCCAATGCTCTGTCCACTCGAGTCCCCAGTCCAGCGGGCGCACCACGCGGTTGGTGTCCCGCGCGTTCAGCCGGGTTTCCCAGGCGTGCATCCAGTCTCGATAGCGGTTCAACATTCGATGACAGCCTCGATGCGAGTCTTGCATTATACCTAATTGGCGCGTACTCCATGAAAACGCAAGACGGCGTGAGAAAAGTGCCTGGCTTCCGAATCGCCATAGCTGTTCGGCTATGGCTGCCAGTTTTTGATTTTAGGAGTTTCGGGCATACTCCCCGAGCGCCTCGACGCCGCGTTCCATGGGGGCGGAGTGACCGAAAATGAGGGCTTTAATGGTGGTATCGGCGGCCAGGCGGCCAGCAAGGCTCACCAGCGATTGCTTGCTTTGCGCAGTGTTGTCGTTAAATATCCACGGCGCGTCTTTCAAATGCCCATCCCTTCCGTGGTTGGCGACGTCACCCATGAAGAGATTTTCACCAATGGCAAACGCCGCGCTGCCCGGAGTGTGCCCCGGCACAGCGAAAACGCGCACGCGATGCGGACCGAGTTCAAACGCATCACCGTCGTGGAGTAGCCGCGAAAGTTTGATTCCCGTGGGCTTCAGCGGCCGAAGGCGCAGAATCGGCGCCCCGCCGTTCGACCGGCCCTCCACCACGTCCACTTCCGCCTCCAGCGCCATCCCCTGCGCGCCAGGAAATTTATGCACGGCGGCAACGTGATCGCGATGGCCGTGCGTGAGCAGAATGTATTTGACGTCACCAGGGGTCAGACCCTGCCGCGCAAGCTCCGCCAGTATGGCCTTCCCCTCCGCATCGTTCCCGGCATCAATCAACGCGGCCTCGTGAGGTCCCAGCGGAACCACGGCTGCACAAACAATTCCGTCCTTAATCACGGTCGCACCGTTTAATTCCGCACGCGCGGGCAAGGGCCTCCACGCCAGCATCGGGCCCACAACAATTCCGACCACCGAAATCAACACAACGACGATTGCCCCTGCAATGATCATCCACATTCTGAAACACTCCGCGTCAATGTGAGTATATACCTGCGCGTTTTGTAGCGGCGCTCTGCGCGCGTCGCGCGTCCGCGTCCCGGTGTTATTCATTTCCGATGAGCGCGACTGGGTCGTGCCGACCGATCAGGTGCGCGAAGTCATGGCCGTTGTGCCCACTCGTGAAAAATTTCTGATTACGATCCCAGGCGCGGGACACGACACTACCTTTCGCTCGGCCTCCGCGCTCTACCGAGATTCCGTCTTGGCGTTTCTGGCCGAGGAGATCCCCAATTAGCTGCGGCGGTGCCTCGTCGCAGTGTATAATACCCGCATGTCAAAATACGTAGTTCGCATCTCGGAAGCAGAAGCGTCTGGCGATCTTGCGAAGCTCATTGTACACGTCCGGGCAGGCGCAGAGGTCGTCATTGAAAGCGGACAGCAGATCGTTGCAGTTCTTCACGCGGCTGAACCGGTTCGCCGCAGAATTTCAGAGCGCATAGCCCTGGCCAAAGCCCATGAAGAAGAAAGTGGCAAGGTGCCTGTGCTTGATGCCGATTTTGCGGAAGATGTGGAAGAAGTTCTCCGTCACCGTACAAATGGCACCCTAACCTCGTCCTCGACGCACACCTCCCCCCGCGCTGCTGTTGTGCCTCTTTGATAATGTCCCCTTTTCACCTCGATAGAAATGTCCCCTAATGAGACCTCCGAGAGGAGGTCAGATTGGGGCGAACGTTGATGAGCAGGCGGGAATTGGAAAGGGTAGAGGTG
>JASHTO010000422.1 GCA_030040515.1 Terriglobia bacterium | reverse complement strand
GGTAATCAATGGCGCTTACGTCAAAAGCCTGCACGGCATACTGGTCATAGGCCGTGGCGAAAATGAATAACGGGAGGCGCGTTTTCTTTTCAAGCAGGCGCTTGATGACGCCGAACCCATCGACGCCGGGCATCTGCACATCCAGAAAGACTAATTGGGGATTCAGATCGCGCACCATGCTTACCGCTTCAACACCGTTCTTTCCCTGCCCCACCACTTCGATGTCCGCAAAGCTCTTCAGAAGAAATGCGAGTTCATCGCGCGCCGGCTGCTCATCATCCACAATTAAGGCCGTTATCTTCATATGAAATTTACCCCTTCCACGAGCCCGGGTGAGACGCGATGCTCCGCGCGTTTGCCTCCCGCACAAGATATTATAGCGGATTGGGGATAGACTTGATGCCGGAAGCACGCCCTTCAATAAACGGAGGACTTTTCCCGCAATGCGAGCCGTCGTGCAGCGAGTGAAGCGCGCGGAAGTGCGAGTTGGCCGAGAGGTCGTGGGGCAAATCGGCGCAGGCTTGCTTGTGCTTCTGGGCGTGGGAATTGACGATACTGAAGCCGCCGGCGCGGCGATTGCGGAAAAAATCGCAAACCTGCGGGTATTTGATGACGGCCAGGGGAAAATGAATCGATCGCTGCTTGAAACCGGGGGTCAAGTGCTGTGCGTTTCGCAATTCACGCTCTATGGCAATTGCCGAAAGGGCAGACGCCCGAGCTACGGCCAAGCCGCGCCCCCTGAGCAGGCTCAGGCACTCTACGAAAGTTTCATCGGCTCAATGTGCAAACTGGGAATCCGCACGGAAACTGGCCGCTTCCGCGCCATGATGGACGTGGAACTGGTAAACGACGGCCCGGTGACTCTGCTGCTGGATTCGGAGCGGAAGTTCTGAGAAGGTCGGCTTGCGGGTGGCGGGCCTAGAGCGTAATTTCCATTCCCTCGAACGCCGCCCGGGTGTTTGGGAAGCGCTCCCGGGCGCGCTGTTGAAGGTTATCGATGGCCTGATCGTCGCTGTCCGGATCGTGGTGGAAGAGGATCAACTCCTTGACTGCGCACTCCTTACAGATTTTAACCCCTTCGTCCCAGCTTCCATGACCCCAACCTTTCTTCTCATGCTCGAGCTGGGGGCGCTCGTATTGGGAATCGTAAACGAGCACGTCCGCGCCCTTGGAAATTTCTCGCAAGGTGCGGTCGCCTTTGGAATTTCCCGGCTCATTGTCGGTGGCCAGGACAATTGATTTTCCATTGTTCCCGATGCGGTAACAAAGGCAGCCTTGAGGATGGTTCAATCGCGCCGGACGAATATGAAAGTCGTCGAGTTCAAAAGGCTTGTTGGACACTTCCGCATACTTGCGTTTGGCACGCATGGCGGACATATTGACAGGGAAATAAGGTTGGGTCATCTGGCCGCCCAGGGTTTCTCCGAGGGATCCACCACGCGGCCGGTACGAATAAATATGGAATTGATTCGCCTCATGATACAGAGGACCGAAAAAGGGGAGACCTTGAATGTGGTCCCAGTGAAAGTGGGTGATTAGAATGTTGCCACGGATAGGCCTTCCTGCAAACTCCTTCATCAACGACTTCCCAAGCATTCTCAGGCCCGTGCCGCAATCGGCAATGAGGAGGGAGCCGGCGTCGGAACGAAATTCCAGGCAAGGGGTGTTTCCCCCGTAGCGTAGATTCTCAGGTTGCGGAGTGGGCGTAGAGCCGCGCACTCCCCAAAACCTTAGCCGCATAGGATATCCTACAAAGACCACGAAAGGCGTGAACAGTTCATTCCTATACCAGATTCCCCAGATTACGCCAAGAGGAAATTTACGGAAAGTACGGTATTTCGGGCATTTAACATCCAATCGACTATCCAACCTGCGAAGCCCCTCCTGTCTTGGTCAACCTACTCGCAGGAAATACTTCAAGCGGTCCTGGTGATCGGGCGGCGAAATAGCACTTTGATTTGCTTGCGCCAGGAGTCGTTTATTCCGATCAAAACGACTTCAACTTTGCCGTGAAAGTACGCCAGAAGCTTTTCCGTTGTGGAGTGGAAACGGAAGGCAGGTGACACCAAGTAGAGCAACGGCGGCGCAAGGGCAAGTTCGCAGCCCTGAAAGTATCCGAATTCCTTGAATTGATTGCGCTGCTGAAGCCAATTCACGCGCAGCCAATAATCTAGGCCTTGCAGGGGGAGATTTATTTCTTCCTGAACCTTAAGTTCCACCACTGCCAGGCGCCCGCGGCGAGTCAAAGTGAGAAGGTCAATGACGCCTCGATCGGTCCCCGAGAACGCCGGAACTTGAGGATAGACGTGTTCAGGCGAAAGGGCCGGGTCGATACGGGTAATATCCCGGAACAGCAGGCTTTCCAGCCAGCGCTCGGACTGAAGCCGGTAGAAGTCGTGCTGCGGCTCGGGGCTGTCAGCACGCCGGATCCTTCGCACCTCGCGGAGAAATTCCAGGAAAGCGTGGTGGGATGACTCATCGAGGCGACGCACATTGCCCTCAAGGCCAAAATAGATGCGGGGCGCCAATTGGCCCTCGATGCGCGCCACTTCCAGCCCCGCGATGCGCAAAGAGGAAATTGCTCCAGCAGGATCCGGAAAGATTTCGACCGCATCCTTCAGTTCTCCGGGCAAGTCGTGGAATAAACGCGCGTGGCTCTCCATCAACAACTCAGCCTGACGTCGCGGCGCAAGGCGGGTCCCCACGTTCCCGTAATCCCCCAGGTCGACCAAAACGTGAGATGGCATGCCTGGACGCCATTCGTAGATTTCCACGCTCACCAGGCGGGGATCCAGAAATGCAGCGCGATGGGCAATTACCCGAACAGCCGCAGGGGGAAGAAAGAACTTCAGTTGACTGACCGTCAAGCCGTCCACCCTGCTGCGCAACCAATCGAGCCAAATCAGGCCAAAGGCCAGGACACCATCGGCCGCGGCCGTCCCCTCCTCTTCGCTTAGTCCGAGGAAAGCCCATGCAGACCGGCCTTGTCTCGCCAACCCGCGGGTGTACCATGCCGAGAAGGTATGCTCACGGTCTGAACGGTTTGCGACTCGCTCGAATTTCCACCCATGGTATTCGCGCTCCAATAGGGCCATGAGGTGCCGGCGGAATCCCGCGCGACCGCCGGCGCGGCCCGTGCTTACCGGTGCGGTCAACTCGCGAAATTCCAAGGTTGCAGTCTCGCGACCCCCGGGCCGGCGCACAAAAACCCCGAATCGGTCATGGTCGCGAAAGGCAATTTCCTCCACGCGCCGGGAGATGGATTTTCCCGAATTCCATGCGGTGAAAATCAGTTTGCCGAATTCCAGGTTCAATCGCCAGTTTGCCGCCGTAAGGTCCATCAGCTCGGATTGGTTCTCCACCAACACCGGATGGCGGAGTTGACCGAACAGAGATTCAAATTCGCTTTTTAGTTGGCGAAGGGGGTCGGGGTTCATGGCCCGCAGATTACGCAGATTTTCAGGGTAAGGCAAGGTGAACAGATCTCAGGTCAAACGCCCGTTTACGGGTCAAAGATGCAATCCTACTGAGGGTTGCAAAATATAGTGACAACCGTTCTCTGTAGCGGCGCTCTGCGAGCGCCGAAAACGGCGGTCGGAGACCGCCGCTACAATCGAACCTTGTCACAATATTCTCTCTGCCTCAGTAGAAATGCCCGCCGGTCAGGCTGAAGACCAGTATGGCCAGGACCACCAAGGTGATGCCCACGTAAAGCCGGTCACGTCCCAGTGCGAATGCAACTACCGAGAAGGCCACGCGAGCCACCGGAGTGGCAATCAGGATGAGCAGGCCGAGCTGAATGATATCGCGTCCGTGAAAAGAAATCGCACCCACAATCCCCCGCATTGAGCGCAGCTCCGCGGGCTCGCCGGCGAAGACGGAGTAGTGCGGAGCCTCGCGGCCATGCCGAACCAGAAAAATCACTCCACCGAGGGTGACAACACTCGCGGCCAGGATCACTCCGGCGCGCAACAGGTTGGCGATGATCGTCTCGACTCGTTGGTCGGTCCAGCGATTGGGGGTATTCTCCACTTTAGATTCTCCCCGTGAAACCGTGATAGATCATTTCCACTGCCAGTACGGCCACCACCAGGCCGAAGAGCGCCCGTAGCTTTGCGGTCCGGGTCTTGGGCAGCACGCGCGCTCCAACCAGCGACCCCAGTAGAACACCCAGCATCACCGGCATGGCAAGCCCGGGATCGATATAGCCGCGATGAAGGTAAACGCCCGCACTTGCGGCGGCCGTGACTCCTATCATGAAATTACTGGTGGTCGTGGAAACCTTGAAGGGGACGTGCATCGCCTGGTCCATGGCGATCACCTTCATGGCACCGCTGCCGATTCCCAGGAGTCCGGAGAGTGTTCCCGCCACAAACATCAAACTGAATCCCAGAGGGACACCGCGCACATGGTAGGCCTGCGGGCCGGCAATCGATGGATACTGGGAGTCCAACCGAAGCATTGTGCCAATGCGATCGGACGGCGCAGTGGCGTGTGCGCCGGCCGGCCGGCTGGAGGCATATGCCGAGCAGAGAAGCACGATTCCGAAAATAATTGCGATTTTGGACGCGGGCAGGCGGGTTGCCAGCGTCGCGCCCGTCACCGCGCCCACTGTAGTGGCAACCTCTAGAAACATGCCGATGCGCATGTTGGTAAACCCTTCCTTCACATACGCGGCGGCCGCGCCGGAGGACGTGGCGATCACGGAGACCAGGCTGGCGCCGATGGCATAACGAAGATCCACCCCGAATGCCAGGGCCAGTAGGGGAGTAACCACAATTCCGCCGCCCAGCCCAGTCAGTGCTCCCAGCAGGCCTGCCACCAGAGAGCCCAGCCAAATTAGAATTGCGAGTTCGAGGGTATTCAATGTGGGATCGGTGCTTTGAATCGATTTGGGTTCAACCGGAACTAACGATCTTGCCCGCGCCTATTCTCCACCGTCAATCCCGGACGGTCGGTAAGCCGGCCTCCGTCCATCCCCGCCACCCGCCGTCCATGGAAATGACATTGGTATAGCCCATTTTTTGCAGGTTGTCCGCGGCCAGCGCGGAGCGAAATCCGCCGCCGCAATAAAGCACGATGGGGGTGGCCTTTACCGGCACCGCATTTTCGATGTCGAGCTCGATGACACCCTTACAGATGTGAATCGCCGTGGGCAGACGACCTTTGGCCCATTCGCTGTCCTCGCGCACGTCGATGAGCGTAAAGGTTTCTTTGGCGTCCAGCCGCTTCTTGACTTCCTGAA
>JASHTO010000421.1 GCA_030040515.1 Terriglobia bacterium | reverse complement strand
GCCGCCAGCAGGGACCCCAAAAGCCGGGGGACACAGGATATCGAGCCTCCCTCGCTGCCCGAGTTCAGCAGACGGCTCGCCTCCGGATTGATCATTCGCAAGTTCATATCGCCATCGAACACCAGAACGCCGCAGGGAAGGCCTTCCACGATGCTGGCCAGATAAGCGCGCATTCGCTCGTTCTCTTGCAAACTTTGCGCTAGGCTGCGGTTCTTGTTTTCGAGCTCATGCCGCAGTCGCCCGACTTCCGCCTGCAACTTTGTGTAGGTGGTCTCCAGCGCTCCGGCTGTCTGCGTGAAAGAAGCAAACGCCGCCGCCAGGGCCATTCGCGCCGAGCGGGCAGAGTCCGCCTGCGGGGCAAGTTTTTCTTGCCGGTCAACCGATATGGTGTGCATGGCGATGGGCCTTGAGAGCACGGACCGTGCCAACTTCAGGCCATGGTTCTAAGATTTCTCTCAGAATGCGAACATTCCGCGTCCCAGGAAAGATGTTCGGGTTGAATCTCCAGTTTGTCCTCGGCCAGGATCAAAGCTCTCTCGATCACCTGGCGCAGCTCGCGGACATTTCCCGGCCACGAATGGCGCTCCAGAGCTCGCGCCGCCGCGGGTGACAACGCCCGGATCGAAGAGTGCATTTCCTCGGACAGGCGATTGAGGAAATGCTGCCCCAGAACAACGATATCTTCAGGGCGTGAGCGCAGCGGGTCGATCTCAATGGGAAACACCGCCAAGCGGTAATAGAGATCGTCGCGGAAACGCCCTTCCTTCACCATGCGCGCAAGGTTGGCGTTGGTGGCGGCGATGACGCGGGCATCGATGCGCAGGGTGTCGGGGCTGCCCAGCCGCTGGATTTCACCTTCCTGCAGGAAACGCAGAAGCTTGGCCTGCATTGAGAGCGGAAGGTCCCCCACCTCATCGAGCAGGAGCGTGCCGCCATGGGCCACTTGAAGGCGTCCCAGGCGCGACTGAAAAGCTCCGGTAAAAGCGCCGCGATTGTAGCCAAAAAGTTCGGCCTCCATCAAAGGTTCCGGGAGGGCAGCGCAATTGATGACCACGAAGGGCCGATCGTGCCGCGGGCTCAAAAGGTGCAAGGCGCGGGCCACCAGTTCTTTGCCGGTCCCGGTCTCGCCGGTCAGCAGCACCGTAGTTTGGCGCGGCGCCACCAGCCGCACCAGGCGGTAGACGCGGCGGAGCGACTCACTTTGGCCCATCATCCCCGGGAGCGCTTCAATCTCGTCCGCGGCATTCGGCGCGGCCGGCGTAGAACACGGGTGCGGGTCGGGAAGTTCCGTGGGAATTCGCGCCTCGCGGGAGTTTTGAATCAAACGGAAAGTTTCGTTCGAATCCGGGCACAGTTCCCCATCACTGCACGTGTAGGGGTTGCCGTATTGACCGTCCAGGACGTGAACTTCCACCTGCGGGTGGCGCGCGCGGATGATGGCCACGAGCTCACTGACCTCCAGGTCGGGGAGGATGGGATCAAGAAGCAGAGTCTGGCATTTGCCTTCCTCCAAAACCGCAAGTGCCTCAGCGCCGCCACCGGCTTCCACACCCATGCAATTTCGAGCGGCGAGTTGCTGCAAAATGTGCTTGCGGAAAATGGAGTCCGGGCTCGCCACAAGCGTCGAGCGAACACTCTTTCTAGGGGCATTAATGGCACTATTTGTCATGGGTTCCTCGCTAGTCAAGCTCTATTTGTGCCATGGGGCTCTTAGAGGACGATTAAATCAAAATTAAATTTCTCTAGCTTAAGCTGGCCGCAGAGTCCCGCGATCGGCTCCGAACCGCAGCCGATACCTTCAGGCAATAAAAACCTCATGAGGGGTTCCGTACCTCAGCCGGGCGGGGCGAGAGGGAGCCGCAGGCGAATTCGGCCGGCATCGCCTTCCGCCGTCAGGATCTCGAGCTTGCCACCGAGTCCATTCACGAGGCGTTGATTGATGGCCCATCCGAGCGTTCCATTCCTGGCGGCATGCGAAAAGATCACACCCGGCGTCGTCATGTCTTCGAGCACCTTGACCTGAAGGTATTGCCAATCCAACTTGGGCGGCGAGAGAAATACGCTTGCCTCACCATCCTCCGCCGAAATCTCAACGACCATGACGCCACCTCCGGCACTGTTCTGTATGACCCACGCGAAGACGCTTTGGAGAGTCTCGCGCAGGCGCTGGGGATTTGAGCGGACCTTGAGGTCACCCGTAGTTTGAAGCCGCAGTGCCAGATCGCGCGAATGCGCCCAAGTCTCCGCCTCGGCCAAGGCCTCCTGAACCGCGGATCCCAGCCGGATGCTCTGGGACGGGCCGGCGGACACACCGAACTCACCGATGTCGCGCAGCGAGATGATCATCTGGGCCATCGTATCGGCGAGTTGCATCGATTGTTGCAGCAGGGCGCGGTAATCGGCCTCCGTGGGCTTTCCCAACAGCCCCAATTCCAGGCCGCCGCGCAGCGCGGTGAGGGGCTGCACCAGCCGGTGAGTCATCGCCGTCAGGCATTCCCGGCACTCCTCGGGGGGAATGCGGTACGCTGCCGTGGCTCCAGTCGCGTCTGGCTTCGCATTTTCTTTCATGTCCGTAGGAGGGGCCCCCACGCCGGGTGCCGGTTCGGATGCCGCAGAGCGATTCTCCTTCACCTCGTTGGCCATGGCGTCACGCTTCGCCGCCGATTTGGTAACCCACGCCGCGAACGGTTTGGATGAGTTTACGGTCGAAACCTTGATCCACTTTCTTCCGCAGGTAGTTGATGTAAACGTCCACGACGTTGGTCATGGTATCGAAGGAGAGGTTCCAGACGTGCTCGATAATCATGGCGCGGGTCACGCAGCGGCCGGCGTTGCGCATCAGGTACTCGAGCAGGGAGAATTCCTTGGGGGTCAGCACGATGGAGTTCCCCGACCGCTTCACCAGCCGTTCTACGCGGTTGAGCTCCAGGTCGCGCACGCGCAGCATGACCTCCGCAGGCGTGGTAGCCCGCCGCAAGAGCGCCCGAACCCGCGCGGAAAGCTCGGTGAAGGAGAAGGGTTTGGTGAGGTAATCATCCGCGCCCAGGTCCAACCCCTTCACGCGGTCTTCCACGCGATTGCGCCCCGTTAGAATGAGGACGGGCAACGCCGGCTTGATGTGGCGGATGTGCCGGAGCACATCCAATCCATCCACGCGCGGCAAGGTCAGGTCGAGCACCGCCACGTCATATTCAAATTGGTTGACCATGAACTGCGCTTCGTCACCATCCTGCGCGACATCCACGGCGTATTGCTCGGCTTCCAGCCCCTTCTGCACAAAGCTGGCGACCGGTTTGTCGTCTTCCGCGATCAGCACTCGCATCTTTTCACCTCTTCTTTCAACTTCGTTAATCACCTCTTATTTCGGCAGGAAGCGGGTAAAAGATGAGTAAATTTCAACGAAGGAAATAATTGGTAGGAAATAAAATGCCGCCCCATCCGTCATCGGTTCGCATCTTCTATACAGAGCGAGATAAATTGTAGCGGCGCTCTACGACCCGTCGCCAGAAGACGGCTTTGGGTCGCAGGGCGAGCGCCGACCGGCGGTCATAGACCGCCGCTACAGCCAAATATGCAAACACTTATGTCGTTCCATATATTTCAGAGGATTCTGAAATATAGTGACGGTACGAATCGTAGCGCAGGCAAGAGAATTTTAATGTTTGAACGTAGCTAGGTACATCAACAGTGAACAGCTAGGTCGTTCTTAATTCTAAAGATGTCCCCGCGTAAAGCCGATTCAATTATCTGTAACA
>JASHTO010000038.1 GCA_030040515.1 Terriglobia bacterium | reverse complement strand
CATTTTAGGGGCAACCCTTTTGAAGGTGAATGTGCACTGATCACTGACCATAAGCTACTGACCACTGCTCTATTCATACCTCAGCGCCAGCAGGGGATCGACCTTGGTGGCGCGCCGCGCAGGGATGAGGCCCGCGACGAAAGCCACGCCCGAGAGGACGACTGCAGCACCAACAAGTGTCAATGGGTCGCGTGGACCGAGTCCAAAGAGCAGGCTCTGAAGGAAGGGTGTCGTAATTAAGGAGACCACGATTCCCGCGGCGATTCCCACTCCGAGCATGAGCCCAACGTCACGCATCACGATTCGCAGGATGGCCTCCGTCTTCGCTCCCAAGGCCATGCGGATGCCAAACTCTTTCTGCCGTTGCGTAACCATGTAGGCGAGCGAGCCATATAGACCCACAGCCGCAAGAATCAGTCCTAAGATCGCGAAGAAACCCGAGAGCATTGCCAGCAGGCGTTCATGAACTATTGAATCGCTAACCTGTTGGGTGAGAGTACGAAACTCCAACGAGATGCCATTGTTGACCCCCGCGATGGTCCTTTCAACCAAGTGTGCCAGAGCTGCAGGCGGCGTCGCCGTCCGCAGCTCAAAGTTCTCATTTCCGTCGTCGACGTATAAAGGCAACTGGGCGATGGGCAGGAACACGGCGGGCCATGCCAGATCGCGGACCGAAAAGTAATTCGAGTTCATCAAAACGCCAACAATCTGGATGGGTGGCCCAAGTTGGCCCGGACGGTCATCGGTGCGGAAGTATTTCCCGATCGGATCGACTTTGGGATAGAACCTCCGCACAAACTTTTGGTCGACGATGGCCACTTTTCGAGCGGACTTGTCATCAAGGTCATTGAAGTTGCGGCCCGCGAGCAATGGGATACGCAGTGTTCGAGAATACGCGGGCGAGATGGCATTAAAAAGGGCGACCATGTCGTGGCCCGTCAGTGCGACGGGGGAGTCAGGATGAATTGGGCCTGTCCATGCCACATCGCTGATCGGCGTGATCGATGATCGGCTGGCGCAAATAACGCCAGGCAAAGCACGCAATCGCTTTTCGATTTCATTGTAGGTTTGAGGACGTTGCCCCGGCGGGACGCCCGAACCCTGAAGGTTCGCTTTAACCAACAGCACCTTAGTTGGGTCAAACCCGAGATCGAGCGTCGCGAGCTTCTCGAAGCTGCGCATGAGTATGCTGGCAGCCACTAGCACTACGAGCGAGAGCCCCACCTGCATGGAAACGATCGATCTGCCGGCAGAGAATCGCTTGCGCCAAGAGCCTTCGACAGCGTCACTTCCTTTCATGGCCGCGGTCAATGACACGTGTGTAGAACGTAGCGCTGGAAACATGCCAAAGAGGAGGGCGGTAAGCAAGGAGAGCGCGGCGGTGAACCCGAGAACGCGACTGTCAATCGAGAGATCGAGGAAAACCTGGTGTTGCATCGTGGAAAGACCGCGAACCAGCAAGTTGGCTCCCCAACGGGCAAAGAGAGCGCCCGTGAGCGCTCCCACCGAGGAGAGCAGGACGCACTCCACAAGCATTTGGCGCACGAGTCTCACTCTGGAAGCTCCCAAGGCTCGCCGGACTGCGATTTCTCTTCTTCTGTTTGCGGCTCTGACCAGGAACAGGCTGGCGATGTTCGCACAAGCGATGATCAGGACTAACCCGACCACTGCCATCAGGATGTAAAGTGGTCCTTTAAGCTGGCCTCTGAAATCGGGAAGCCCGGTTGCGGCCGGGGTGCTTACCAAGACTTTCCTTAGCGCATCCCTCCGATCCTCCTGGGTCCAGTCGTCGGGAAGTGCGCCCGCAATGACCTGCGGAGAGAGCACTGCCAGACGAGCATTCAACTGCTCCCGGTTGAGGCCGGGCTTCACGCGGCCGATGACTTTGAGCCACCTTCCTGAACGTTGGTCCAACTGCCGGTGTACATTAATGAAGGGGGCGGCGCAGATCGGAACCACCACATCAAACTTGTAGCCGATCTCTATGCCGTAAAAGCCGGAAGCGCTGACGCCAATGATCTGAAATGAGTGACGGTTCAGCGAGAGAATCTTCCCCACTGCGCTCCGCCGGCCGCCGAAATGACTCTGCCAGAATGCGTAACTCAAAACTGCGACGTCAGGGCAGCCCGGCCGGTCGTCCGCGGGATCGATGAGGAGTCCCACAGCCGGGCGCACGCCCAGCGTGCGGAAATAGCTCCCGCTCGTATAAAGCCCATTGACGGGCTGCACGGGACCGCCCTGCGCAAGATCAAACTCTTCCGCCCCCCAGCCTGAGGCAAAAACCCCAGAGAAAACGTCTTGCCGGCCGCGCAGTTGCTCCCAAAGAGGGTTTGAGAATCGCGAGTCGTCGTCTCCTCGAATTGGATCATGCCATTCCAGAAGCACTAATTCCTCAGGCTTTTGTACCGGAAGGAGGCGCAGCATCACAGCATCCACTAGACTGAAGATGGCTGTGTTCGCGCCAATGCCTAGCGCCAGCATGACCACCGCCACTGCTGTAAAACCGGCATTGTTGCGCAACATTCTCGCTGCGAATCGGAGATCCTGCACGAGCGTCTCCAGCCAGCCGAGGGTGTTCATGCGATAAATCTCCTCGCGAATATGCGAGGTGTTGCCGAGCTTGCGGCGGGCCGCGTAACGCGCCTCTTCCGGCGACAGGCCGCGCGCAATATTCTCTTCCATCTCGGCTTCTAGATAGGCATCAAGCTCGCGCGCACGTTCCTGGTCCCAATAACGGCGGCGGAAAAATCGGGTCAAGCTCATTTCAACCCCCCACAACTACAGTGGCTAGATTGGCGCGGACCTTGTTCGCCTGGAACACTGAACACTATCCACTAATCACTGGCTTTCCCGCCCGCAACACGCGATTGATAGCGCTCACCAATTCGTCCCAGCGGCTGGATTGATGCAGTAATTGCTTGCGGCCTTTCGGTGTCAGGCGGTAATAACGCGCCCGACGATTATTTTCCGAGGTGCCCCAAAATGATGCGATCCACGCACGG
>JASHTO010000420.1 GCA_030040515.1 Terriglobia bacterium | reverse complement strand
ACCAAACGCACACCGGGCCCGTGAACGAGGATGTCACCTACAGGATGACCGCCACAAATGCCTGCGGTGGCACCACCACCAAGACCGCCACGCTGCATTTGGTGGGATCAATCGATCCGCCACCTCCGATCAATCTGGGCAGCCTGTTCTTTCCCACGGCATATCCGACCGAGAAGCACCCGGATGTTGGTTTGGTGGCGAGCGAAAAGGAAGCTCTAACCAAATTGGCTCGTCACTTTAACCAACATGAGCAATACGAGGAGAACGCTCACTTGCTGATTGTGGGACATGCCGACGCGCGGGGCTCGCGCTCCTATAATCAGGCGCTTACTGAGCGGCGTGCCGATCTCATCCGCAGCTTTTTGATATCGCAAGGTGTGCCGGCTGACAAGATTCAGACGCAAGCTCTCGGCAAAGATGACCAAATCAGCGCGGCCCAGGTCAAAGCTCTGCAATCGCAGGATCCGGAGAAGCCGGAAAAGTGGGAAGCGCGCAACAAGCGTGCCACCTGGCTGGCGTACAATCGGCGCGCGGATGTTATCCTGCAACCGGACGGCGAACATTCCACCGAGGCCTACCCCAACGACATCACAGATGTGCGGATTTTGTGGCAACTGCCGAGGCCGAGTCTCAGAGCCGTTGAGGCCGCTGCATCCAACGCGGCAGGGACGCAGCAAGCTCGCGCGGCCAGCCCGGGCATCTAACCCTAAAGGAAATGTTTAGGAGGGCGGACGGTGCGCAGTATGAAACACAACGTTCATAACAATCCGCTGCCGGCACCTTGGAGAAATCGTTTGGCGCAAGGGTGCGGCTGGAGCCGGGGAGTCGGAAGCCCTGGGGGCCGCACTCCCTCCCTGGCTCTCCTCTCTTTCTCCAGCGCCTCGAATGCAACCTCTGAGGCGTGAATGCAATCGCTTCAGGGGATTTTGTGAGCAGGGTTGGGAGGAATGAAGAGCCAAACCCTCATCGAGTTGCTTCTGGCCACGACGCTAGCTGGTTGCGGTTATTACCTCACCTTTTACGTCCCGAAACACGACAAAGCTGGAGACCCTGTGCTGGCGCTTGCCAGTTACTTCCTCACATACTCTCCCGTTCAAAGTGTCGATCAACAGGCATACGTTGTGCCACCTGCGCTGGAACTCTGGGACACGCCGGCGGAAATTCGCGATCGCGTCGCCACTCTCCAGTCAGGAGAAGAAGTCTTCGTCCTGGGCCGTTTTCGCGACTGGGCACACGTGCGTCTGCCTGATGACAGTGAGGGATGGGTGAGCGAAGACGGGCTTATGGATTACAAGAATCATGAGGCCGAAGAGTCCCTGCTCGACTCCCTGGGGGAGGTGCCAGCGCAGGCGGAAGGCCATCCCGTAGGGATCGAAAACATCCATCTGCAACCCGCGCGGACCGCCGCGGTGGTGACGCAAGTGAATCCAGCCCAGACGCTGGAAATATTCGATCGAAAGCTGGTGGAATGCCCACACGAGGACGATGCTTCCGGTATTTTACCTGATCCGGCGAATGTTCGAGAGGTATGGTACCTCGTGCGGGAGGGCTCCCACGCCGGTTGGATTCTCGGCCATCGGGTTCAACTCACCATTCCCAAGGAAATCGCCGCATATGCGCAGAACTCCAATCTTGTAGCCTGGGTGGTCCTGAATACCGTGTCGGACCGGGGACATCGCGTGCCCCAGTATGTCGTGGCGGACCGCGACGGCGCTGAGAATTGCGACTTTACGAAAATCCAGGTCCTCACTTGGTGGAAGCGGAAACAAATGTACGTGGTCGCTTTCCAGCAGAGCGGGCTCAGGGGTTATTTTCCAATCCTGGTTAGCCGCGAAGGCAGCGTCCCGTGCTTCCGCCTACGCATTGTGGATGCTCAAGGGCACAGGGGCCAGGAGAGCTTCGGCCTGTTTGACACTCTTACGCGCCCCTTGGGAAATACGTTCAATGGGGCGAGCGATGCGGGGCCGCAACAATCCTTGGCGCAGCTCCCGAAAGGCGGAGCGAATGCGCGCTCATCCGCCGGGGGATAGAGAAGACATGACGCCTCTCGGGGAGGTGTATCCCGAAAGCTTGCTTGAATTGCAACGCCGAGGTTTCTTTTCACCACTTCGCAGCCTGGTCTTGTCTCTCACGGCCCTCCTCTTCCCCGTTCTGACCTATGGGTATCAACTTTCAGCATCCGAAATCGTCAAGCGCTCCATCGCCAACACACAGGCCGATTGGAATGCCAATTCTCACTTTTCCTACGTTGAGCAGGATGTGAACGTCAAGGATGGGGCAACGACCTCCAGAACCTACCGGGTGTTGATGCTCGATGGATCGCCTTATTCCTGCCTCCTCGCCATCAATGGCGAACCTCTACCTCCGCAACGGGCGGCGGAGGAACGCGACAAAGTCCAGCAGGAAATTGCCATGCGCTCGAGCCAGTCCGCCGAGAGCCGTGAAAAACGCGTGGCGGAATACCGGAAACAGCGCAGCAGAAGCTTTGCCCTCATCAATGAAATGGGCGAGGCGTTTGACTTCAAACTCCTGCGCGAGGAAAAACTGGACGGGCACAATGTCTTCGTTATTTCTGCTACTCCGCGCCCCTCCTACCAACCCTCGAGTTGGAAGACGAGCGTCCTGAAGGGCATGCAGGGAACACTTTGGATCGACCAGCAAACCTTTCAGTGGGTCAAAGCGGAGGCCGTGGCCTTTCAGCCGGTAAGGCTCGGTTGGTTGATTGCCAAGATCCTTCCCGGAACGCGCTTCCTGCTTGAGCAAACTCCCGTGGCGCCCGGACTCTGGCTGCCCAAGCATTTCAGTTTCGAGGCCCGGACAAAGGTTCTGCTCTGGCAGAAAGACTACATGCACAGTGAGAACTATCGCGACTATCGCCCGGTCGGAGGACCGCTGAACCCGCAGGCCACCGGGCGGACTGACTGTGCAAACTGGCTTTCGTCTCGCCAGGTCAAATCCCAGTAATTCCCCATCACCGAACAAGGAATTCTGACTGTCGGACGCATACCACCGAAGCCAGCGAGTGGGGCACAGGGAATTCGACGAACCGAGGTTTATCTCGACGAGTTTTTCTGTATACTGGCTTGCTTGGGCAAGGAAGCATCGGATCGCCCTGCCTATTGCACTCCGAGGCGATCGAACCGATTTATGATTGGCCTCTGAGGCAATGAAACTATCGAGGATTGCAAATATAGTGACATCAACTCATTGTAGCGCTGGTCTCCGACCGCCGTTTCCGACGCTCGCAGAGCGCCGCTACAAGAGAAGAGCTGTCACAATATTTTGTCATCCTCAATAAATCCTGCGAGGTGGAAAATGCCGGATCGTTATTCTGAAAACAAACTGCCGCGACGCAACTTTCTGCGCGGCGCTTCGGCCGCAGCGCTGGGCTCGAGTGGATTGGCCGCGACGGCTGGAGAGGCCTTTGGTTCAACCTCTGCAAGCGAAGGTGGCGTGGCGCCCGGCGGCGCCGCCGATTCCTTCACCGGCCTCGCGCCCGACACGCCTTATCCCAAGCTGGCGATCATTACGGACTATTCGCGCGAGAAGCTCGCCTTCGCCACCTCCGTTGGCTACGAGGGTGTGGTGGTGGCGCTCAACGGCCAATTTGATCCCGACAAGGCTTCCGACTCGCAAATCGACGAATTTCTGAACACCTCGCGCGAAACCGGAGCGCGCATTATCAGCATCGAGTGCATGTGGGGCATAAATCACATCGATCCCGAACCGGCCAAGCGCGCCAAGGCGAATGATCGTTTCATTCGCTGCCTGGAATTTGCGCACCGGTTGGGCTGCAAGTTCTGCGGGACGTTCTCCGGCGGCATTCCCGCCGCCGATATGGACCGCCAGGTTAAGGAACTCGCCGAAGTGGTGAATGAGAAATACGTTCCCGTGCTCGACAAGCTGGACATCAGCATGGGTTGGGAGAATTTTCCCACGGAAGAAAACTTCGCCACCGTTCCCGCCGCGTGGGAAAAAGTCTTTGAGCTGGTCCCGAGCCCGCGCCTGGGGCTGGAGTTCGATCCCTCCCACCTGATTCGCCAATTCATCGATCCCTGCGAGGCCGCGTGGCG
>JASHTO010000419.1 GCA_030040515.1 Terriglobia bacterium | reverse complement strand
TGATCGGCAGGTGGGAAAGCGTTTTGACGGCGGGGATCAAGCTCAAGTCCAAAGTGTTGCGGGTATGATCAGCAAAGGTTCGCACGCCACGCTCGCACAAAATAACGTTGTAGTTTCCCTCCGCGAGGATGTATTCGGCGGCCATCAGGAATTCATCCAGCGTGGCGGACATGCCGCGCTTGAGCAACACCGGAAGCCTGGAGCGGCCCACACGTTTAAGGAGCGAAAAATTCTGCATGTTGCGCGCGCCCACTTGCAGCACGTCAACGTAGTTCTCCACCAGGTCGCAATTCTCCGGGTCGATGGTTTCCGTAACGATCAGCAGGCCGAACTCGCGGCGGATTTCCGCCAGAATCTCTAGGCCTTCTTCGCCCAGGCCCTGAAAGCTGTAAGGTGAAGTGCGCGGCTTGAACGCTCCCCCGCGAAAAAGGCGCGCCCCGGCGTTGCGGACGCACTCGGCCGAGGCTCGTGCCTGAAGGCGGTTCTCGATGGCGCAGGGGCCGGCGATGAGGGCCAGCTCCTTCCCACCCACCGTTACGCCTCCGTTGGGCGGGCCGATGTGAATGAGTGAGTCCTCCGCCTTGACCTCGCGGCTCACCAGCTTGAAGGGCTTTGAGACACGAATAGCTTCGGCGACGCCCGGCAGAGTTTCGAATTCATCCGGCTCGAGCGGACCAGGATTCCCGGTAATGCCCACGGCCGTGCGCTGCGCCCCGGGCATGGGATGAGCGCGGAAGCCCATCGACGCGATTTTCTCGCACACGCGGCGCACGTCTTCTTCACTCGCCTGCGGCTTCATGACGATCAACATGGAAACGCCCTTCTGGCGTGTGCTAACCTTGCGCGTGCCTTTGTAGTCTAATGCAGGGCGGGCTTCCCTTACAATGCAGGGTGTCATGATCAAAAAAGGGTTCTACCTTCTCTTTGCTGGCTTGCTTGTTTCGCCTGCCTGGCCGCAGCAACGCAGGAAGATCATCATCGATCAGGATTGCGGCGGGCCCGGGGGAAGCAATTTGCAGGCGGTGATGGTGATCGTGCAATCACCCGAAGCGGAGCCTCTCGGCATTACCGTGGTGAGTGGAGACCAGTGGCGCGATGAGGAAGCCGCCCACATGCTTCGCCTGCTGGAGATCGTTGGGCGCAAGGACATTCCGGTGCTTCTCGGCGCGGCCTTTCCGCTTGTTCATACCCGCTCCGAAGCCCTGGCCATGGAAAAAAGTTTCGGGAAAATCAACTACATGGGGGCGTGGGACTCGCGCTTCTGGCATGAACCTTTCGTCGTGCCTCCGCTCGCAGAAGGGAAACCCTCGACTGCGATCGCCCAGGAAGACGCTGCACACTTCATGGTCCGCATGGTGCGTCGCTACCCGCATCAGGTGAGCATTTTTGAAGGTGGCCCCATGACCAATCTGGCCCTTGCCATTCGCCTGGATCCGCAGTTCGCAGAGCTTGTTCAGGAGCTGGTTTTCATGGGTGGGAGCCTGAATCCGCAATCCCATGACCCGGAGTGGGCCAACGACCCGCGGCATGAGTTTAACTTCTGGTTCGATCCCGAGGCGGCCCACATTGTGCTTACGACGAAATGGGCGAAAATCACCTGCACGCCCGTGGATATTTCCATCAAAACCCACTTTACACCGGCCCTGGTGGACGAAATCGCCAGAAGCGCCACTCCCCTGGCCTTGTACCTGCGACAATTCTATTTCCACGATGTGGATTACATGTGGGATGAGCTCGCCGCGGCTGCATGGCTTGACCCGGGCATCATCACGCGCGAAAAACAGCTCTACATGGATGTGAATATCAACCACGACGCCGATTACGGCGACACGCTGACCTGGACCGAGGGCGACAAGCCGGAATTCGTGGGCAGCCCCGTTCATGTCCAAATGGATTTGGACGCTCAGAGGTTTTATCGTCTGATCAGAGATTTGATGTCGAGGACGCAATAGGTCGCAGAGTCGTTTATGTCTGGGCGACCTCCCAGCCTATGGCGGTGGGGCAAGCGGTTTGGCGGCTCCGGCATGAAGGCTTGCAAACGCCCCCTCACCCAACTCGCCCCGGCTGATGAGTACGCCGGTTGCGAGCCACCCTCTCCCCACCGGGGGAGGGTGGCCGAGGGACGAGGTCGCTCTTTCTCATTTGGCCCCTTTGAGGGGCCCATAACACTAATGCCTCTGGCTTTGCCGGGGGATATTTGCTCATTCGTTGGCAATCGCGGTCCGTAGCTGTTAGGATGACGGAGCCCGGTTGCTCCGGCAGCGATCTTACATTTCGCGAGGTGCTTGTCATATGCGTTCCTGGAAAGTGTGGCTGTCAATCGTAGCGCTTTCACTTACGTCGCTGATGATGGTGGCTTCACCGGTTGAAACCCAACGCGGCGTTGACGCATCATTTCTCGACCGAAGCTGCGCACCCTGCAGGGATTTCAATCAATTCGCCAATGGCGGGTGGATGGCCAAGAATCCCATTCCGGCCGCGTATCCCACCTGGGGTGTCGCCAACATCGTTGCCGAGCATAATCGTGATGTGCTCCACGAAATTCTCGAAGAAGCCACCCGCGATACCACGGCCGCGCACGGAAGCAACGAACAAAAAATCGGCGATTTTTACGCCACGTGCATGGACACGTCGAAGATTGACAGCGAGGGTTTGAAGCCCTTGCAGCCGGAATTGGACCGGATCAGCCGGATTGACGGTGTCCCAGCGCTGGAAGCGGAGATTGCGCATCTCCAATCCCTGGGCGTGGACGCGCTTTTCGGCGTGGATTCAACCCAGGACTTTAAAAACAGCAACGAGGTGACCGGGGAAGTTGACCAGGGTGGATTGGGTATGCCAGACCGCGATTACTACACGCGTGAAGATGCAAA
>JASHTO010000418.1 GCA_030040515.1 Terriglobia bacterium | reverse complement strand
TTTGGCCCGGGTACAATGTTATGAAACTCGCATCGACGGAGAGTTCAAATGGAGACAGCCAAGATTTCACCGCAATTTCACGTAGTAATCCCGAAGAAGCTTAGAACGGCCCTAAAGCTGTCCCCGGGCCAGCGGGTCCAAGTGGTTGTCTATGGCGATAGGATTGAGATGATCCCGCTAAGAAAGATCTCCGAAATATGAGTTGACAAAATTCCCGGTGTGACATTGACAAAATTAAAAAGCGATGTCACACAGTTGACAAAATTAAAGAGGGAAATCTGACGGTGAGACACCCATGCGCCCGCCCAGAAGGACTTGCGCTTAAAGGAAAGTGTACTACTCAGTTACCTACTGGACTCCCGCGTTGGGAGTACGTCGCGGTCACTCCAATGCCCCGAGCCACCGCTTCGTTCACCGCACCAGCGATAAATTCGTGAAAGTCTTGGTCGCCGTGAATGATAACCACACCCTGGCCTTGGCTGAATCGCCCACTTGCCGCCCCAGCGGCCAAGGCCCGCGGCGGAGGCTGGTCCCTATACGAGCTGTCGCTGCGGCCTCCACCCCCACCATTGTAACTGCCATGCCCCACCGATCCGCCGCCATGATGACGCGTGCTGGTGCCGGCAATCTTGGCGAATTCCGCCGACGCGACAAAGAACTGCGCGGCGGATATCCAGTGCATGGCATGATTGGGGTCGAAGGGGTCAAGCGCCATCGCAACCTGCTCCGCGCCCTTCGCGGCATCAAACACAGCATTCACGGCCGCCGCCGCGCGCTGTCCCCCGATTAGGTCAGCGAGCGAGGCGCTCGCGCTCTGAGCCGCCTCAACGAGGTCTTTTTTTGTGGCCTTGGCTTCGTGCTCGCCCGCGACGCCCAAAGCCTGCATGAGCAGGAGTTCCTCCCGGCGTGCAAAATTCAAATGCTTAGTTTTCTCTGTAAGGTCGGCAGTCGCCGTCCCGAGTATGTGCAGCCCCTGAGTGCTCTGCCGCTGGAGCGGAAGCTCCATCTCGCCCATCACCATCAGGGTGGTACGAATCTCTTTCAAACGCTGTTCCTGAGCAGCCTCAGCGGCCATCGCATCGTTATTCTCATGGATCAGCTCAATCATCTCCAGCTTTTGCGCGTACCACTGCCGCTCAAAAGTGAGCCCTCGGCTGATGGCCGCGTTGTAAGCATCCACCCCTCGCTGCTGCGCCTTCGCGGTGTCGGTCTCTTCTTTGTGTTTCTCCTTTTCGAGGTCAGTGAGGGTTTGGAGCATCACCAGTTGCTTCCTCTGGTCCTCGGTAAGCTTGTTGCCCAGGTCGTGGATTTCCAGCATCTGGCCGATTTCCGTGGCCGCTCCCACTACGTTCCCCGTGATGAGGTCGCCCATGACCTGCTGGAATCGCGCGCCCTCGTCATCGGCCTTCAGCATTGCGTCTTGAAGGCGCTGAGCCGCTGCGATATTTGTGTTCAACTCGGCATCAAATCTAATCGCGTCAGAGAGTTTCTTGGCGTGGGTATAGGCGTCGTCGCTATCCTTCACCACCTCGGCAAAGAGCGCTTTCTCCTCTTGGCCGAATCCGCGCATCTCATCCGCGAGATCATGAATTTTACTGACCACTTCAGGAAGTTCTTTGACTGCGAACGCCGCGAGCAACACGGTGCCCAAGGATTCAAACTCCGGCAACATCTCCCCGACTGCTCCCGTCACCGCGCGGGGAAGGTGCACTCCCAACTCTTCCGTGAGCAAGCGGGCGGATTCGTGGCTGCCGAGAAGTGACTTGTTCATCACCTCGGTGTGGTTCACCACCCGATTCAGCGACGTGCCGGTAGATTTTTCAAACTGCGAGAGAGCTTCCTGCGCCTTGGAAGGGTCAGCGGAGATTTGAAATATCAGCCCGAGAATGGAATTTGCGCCCAAGGTCTAGCCTCCTAATCTTGCCAGAGAATCCATCAAGCCCACGCCGGAACTGCTATCGGTCCCGCAGGAGTTACGGGCGCGCCTTGAGAAGCAGAGGCCAATCCGCTTCTCGCGCCAGCTCCGGCGAAGGCTTCATGGATTCACCTTACTTCCGATTCCTCCAAATCGCTCGATGGGCTGCGGGCCAGGATAACAGCCTCCAACAAGCTGCGATTCGTCCGACTCTGATGGCGAATCAGCCCCCAGCCCGTCAAGCAAACGCGGCGCGCCAATCAACACGCCGCAAACCTGAGCGACGCAGTTTCCCCTAGGCCACTGCGCTCTTGAAAACGTATGCCGCTCCTGGGACGCTGAGCACGCAGTTGTAGTAGGTCTGGTACTCGATCATGTCGCCGCTGCGCTCTTCAACCCGGTAGCGCTTCACCAGCATTCCCCCGTTTTGCGGCACGCCGTAGAGCCAGCGGAAAGTCGTTCCCAGAGTAACCATCAACTGTCCTTGCGCGGGCGGCACGTATGCCAGAATCGCGTTCTTGCCCCAGATATAGTTCAGTACCGTGGGGATACCCTGCTGAGTCGTGTCATAGAGCGACTTGGCCACAACGAAGCTATCGACGTTAAACAACCCCGCCAATTGCTGATCACTGGGATAGCCCAATGGCATCGCGGTGCTCTTGAAGCGGTCAACCACAATGGGATGGTTAATCAGTTGCAGCCATACCGGATAACCGACCACCAGCGTGTTCGGCTCTTGGGTGCAGCCCAACAAGATCGTGGAGCGCACGGAAGTGATGGCCGACACAGGGTCGGAATTCTGGTAATCGCTCCACTGCGCAGTCCCGCTCAACGTCACGCCGGGAATGGCGGCAGAGTTCATGATCATGTTGAAAATGGTGATTTCCCGCTGCTTGTCGATGATGTCCGCGAGCGTCTCCGTGGTAAAGACTTCCGGGCCGACGCCCAACTCCCATTCTGAGCGCAGCTCATCCGGGATAAGCTGCTTCTGCGCTTTGCCGTCGCAGTAGTACTCGTTATTCGACATGCGCCAGGCGGGCAACTCGTTTGCTTCTGCCCCCGGCGCACGCTCGGTGTTGTATGCCTTGAAGCGCTCAAACCCGAAGATGGGATAGCGCCCGTGCTGCTTGGCCGTAGGAAAATCAGGGAAGAGCCTGCCGCCGACAAAAGCCTGATTGCGGTAGACGATGGAGTAGTTGGTAAGGAACTGATCGAGATTCGCGGTGGAAACTTCTGACATGAGAGACCTTTATCAAAGCGCGGAGCCTGGTGG
>JASHTO010000417.1 GCA_030040515.1 Terriglobia bacterium | reverse complement strand
ACCTCACGCAAAGACGCTAAGGCGCAAAGCACCGCCAAGTGAGCAAAGCATTTCTGCCTTGGGTAACTTTGCGCCTTGGCGTGAGGCTGTTTGTTTTTTCACGGCTTCTCTTGCCCGTGACGCTGACACGGCCTGGAAGGCCGTGCCACATTATTCCCTCGAAATATTTTGCTTCCCGCCTAACCGTTCGCCTTCCTGTTAGTCTAAGTGACAGATGGAAGCCAACGATGTAACGGCTGTGGCGCAGGTTCTCGCGGGCGACCGGGACAGCTTTCGTGTCCTTGTCGAACGGCACAGCCACGCCATCTTTCGGCTGGTGTTCCGGATGTGTGGGAACGAACACGATGTGGAGGACATTGTTCAGGAAACCTTTTTGCGGGCCTTTCGCTCCCTGAACCAGTTCGAATCGCGCGCCAATTTCGGAACGTGGCTGCACCGCGTGGCAGTGAATTGCGCGCTCGACCACCTGCGACGCGTGCGGCGGCGCGAGGAGGAACCGCAGGCTTTTACGCGCGAGGAAGAGTCAGATCCGCTGCAATCGGTCGCCTCCGCCGCGCCGAATCCCGAGCGACTGCTTCTCAGTGTCGAGGTGAAGAAAAAACTCGAGGGCGCCATGGTGGAGCTGAGCGGGCGCGAGCGCGCGGCTTTTGTGATGAGGCATTTTGACGGTTGCTCGATTGAAGAAATCGGGAGGGCACTGGGCATTCGCGGCAACACGGCCAAGAACGCCATTTTCCGCGCCGTGCGCAAACTCCGCGAAGCGCTTGAGCCCATGGTGAACACTTAAATGCGACACATGACCGAGGACGAAATGGTTTTGCACTACTACCGCGAAAAGGGCAGCATGGACCGCCGGCAGGCCGACGCGCACCTGGAATCGTGCGAGGTCTGCCGCCGCGAAATGGTCGCCCTGGCGGAATCGCTTCAAACCGTCGCGGCCGCGCCCATTCCCGAGCGCGGCGAAAACTACGGCGCGGAAGTGTGGGCGCGCATCCGTCCGCGACTGGATGAGGCGAAGGCAAGCCGCTGGCCCTTCTTCCTCCCCCTGCGCACCTGGGCGCTCGCGGCGGGGCTTGCGGCGCTTCTCATCGCGGCCTTCTGGGGCGGAAGAATCTGGCAGCAGCGCCAAACACCCGCCGCCGCGGCGATTTCCGCGCCTGCCCGCCAGCGGATCCTGATGGTGGCGGTCGGCGATCACCTGGAGCGCGCGCAAATGCTGTTGGTGGAGGTCATGAATCAGGAAGGCGAGGGCACAGTCGATGAGACGCAAACGCGCCAGTTGGCGCAGGACCTGGTGCAGTCGAACCGCTTGTACCGCCAGACCGCGCTGCACGACGGTGACCCTGGAGTGGCGAACGTCCTCGACGAACTGGAACGCGTCCTTTTGAACATTTCGCATAGCCCGAATGAAATTTCCGCCGATGATCTCGCGTCACTGAAGCGCCAGATCGAGTCGCAGGGGATTCTGTTCAAAATTCGCGTGGTGGAACTGGGAGTCCGGGAAAAAGAGAAAGGGGCGGGCGCGTCTGCGCGGAAGAACGTTTTATGAATGCGTGGCGCGCAGCTTTGGAGTGCGGCTGCGAAGCTGCCGCTTTGCCCTTCGCCGGCTCGCCGGCGGTCAGTCAGGCCGGAAGCGAGCTTCCGGCCAAAACAGCGGTAGCGAGCTACCGCACTCCACAATATCGGCAGCGCGAGACATGATCGACGAAATAAATCGACGAGGAAAAACATGACGAATTGTTGCAAAGCATTATTTACGGGAATGGGGCTGATCATGACAGCGGGGCTGATGCTGTTTCCGCCATCGGCGGGCGCGGAGAATCTGCGGGTGGCGCTCGATTCGCCCGGTGCTCTCGCCGCCGAGGGTTCGCCGGACCGCGAATCCGATCTTTACGACGAGGGTACCGCGGCGCTCGACCAGAGCCAGTGGGCAGAAGCACTGGACTCGTTCAAACAGGTCATTGAACTGCACGGCCCACACTACAACGCGGCAATCTACTGGCGGGCCTATGCGCTGAACAAACTCGCGCGGCGGCAGGAAGCCCTCGAAGCGCTCGCGGAGCTGGAGAAATCCAAGACGCCGGACAAATGGACCACCGACGCCAGGGCGCTGGATGTGGAGATTCGCCAGTCGATGGGGCAGAAAGTTTCGCCCGATAATATGTCGGACGACGATTTGAAGCTGATTGTCATTCAGGGGTTGATGAACTCCGACCCGGAGCGCGCCGTGCCGCTGCTGGAAAAAGTCCTTCAAGGCAACCAGTCGCCGCGCGTGAAGGAGCGCGCCCTGTTTGTTTTGTCGCAGAACGGCTCACCGCAGGTACGCGCCATCATCGCCGGAGTGGCGCGCGGGCAATCCGGCCGCGATCTGCAAGGCAAGGCCCTTCAGGATCTCGCCATCTCCGGCGATCCGGCCAGCAAGGCGGAGCTGGCGGATATCTACGCGCACAGTGACGACCTCGACGTCAAGAAATCCATTCTGCACGACTTTATGATCTCCGGCGAAAAAGATCGCATCCTGACCGCGGCAAAGTCCGAGAAGAACGTCGACCTGCGCCGCGAAGCCGTGCGGCAATTGGGAGTGATGGGCGCGGGCGACGATCTTTGGGAGCTTTATCAGGGCGAAACCAGCGAGGACATCAAGCGCGAAATCGTGCACGCATTTTTCGTGGGCGGCCAGGGTGAGCGCCTCTACTCACTCGCGCAAAACGAAAAGGACGTTGATCTGCGCCGCGAGGCGATTCGCTCCCTGGGGCTGATGGGCTCGCGCACCGCCGACCATCTGGTTTCCCTCTATCAGACGGAGAAAACTCCGGAGATTCGCAAGGAGATCCTGAACGCATTCTTCCTTCAGGACAATTGCGCGGAGCTGGTCAGCCTGGCCCGCGGCGAAAAGGATCCCGACCTGCGCAAGACCGCGATCGAAAAGCTGTCGCTGATGAAATGCAAGGAAGGCACCGACTTTATGATGGAGATTCTGAACAAGTAGCGCCGGACTTTCAGCCGGAGCTACAAAGCAAAGGAGCGTTATGCGCGCCAAAACTTCGTTCGTCAGCTTTGTGGGAGTTCTATTTACTACGGCGTTGGCTGCGAAGGCGCAGCAGGCCAATTTGGTTCACGCGAAACTGGACCAGGCGCAGGCCGCGGGTGGATTGTCCGCGACGATTGCCGCGGCGACCGCGCACGATTCGGGTCCCTCCTGGATCGGTTACGCGTCGCCGGCGGTCGATGACCACCGAGGCAACGGCGGCGAGGATGGGTGGAGGTCCTGCACCGCCGACCTGGAAGAAGGGTCGAGCATTACCAATGACTCCGGCGATCTCGAAGCGCCTGCTGACCGGCATATCCTGATCTTCCTACGCGCCGAGCGGCAACGGATTGAAAAGGTTCGCATGTTTGATGACGGCTGCCGCGTGGACGCCGACGGCATGGCCGTGCATTGGCTCACGGGAGTAAAGCCTGCCGAGAGCGTGGAGTTTCTGCGTGCCTTTGTGCAGCGCGGCGAAGCGAACGACGAGAAACACTCGACGGGTGCGGCCATCGCGGCGATTGCCTCCACCGATGATCCCGCCGCCGACGCAGCGATGCAGCAATTCACCAGCGCGCCCTCGCCTGAATCGCTTCGCAAAAAGGCGGTGTTCTGGCTGGGCGCGGCACGCGGGACCAAAGGCTATGAAATGCTGCGCGCCATCGTGAAGGATGACCCCAGCGACAGCGTGCGCGACCAGGCCATCTTCGCACTCTCCATCAGCCCCGCTCCTGGCGCGGTGGACACTCTCATCGACGTCGCGCGATATGACCAAAGCACCAAGCTGCGCGGGCAGGCGCTGTTCTGGTTGGCGCACAAAGCCGGCGCGAAAGCCGTGAGCACCATCAGCGGCGCTGCCGAAAACGATCCGGATACGCAGGTGAAGAAGCGCGCTGTCTTCGCGCTCACGCAGCTACCTCCCGATCAGGGTGTCCCGCTACTCATTCACGTTGCGGAGAGCAATCGCAATATGGAGGTCCGCAAGCAGGCGTTCTTCTGGCTGGGGCAATCGAAGGACCCGCGAGCGCTCGACTTCATCGCCCGCGTGCTGCTGACCAGCGACGCGCCGCCGGCGAAGAATTAGGGGAACGGCCTACTTCACTCACCCGTGACCCTGGGTGAGTTGTCGCGTGGCTGTCCCCAGCCGCGTTGTCGTCGCGGGTGAGGACACCCGCGCTACAGATTTCAAACCGTGGCGCTACCTGATTTATGTTTTTGTGGCCAGAATCGCATCGAGCGGTGAATCGGTCACCTTCCCCTCGACATGGTTGAATCCAGCTTCACGAAGCAAAACAGTATATTCTGCCAGCGTGCGTTCCTTGCCTTCCGTGGAAACCAGCATGCCGAGCGATTGCATCAGCGCGGGCAGGGGACCGGTTTTGTTTTTATTCAGAAGTTTTTCGGCGATCAGCAGCGCGCCGCCCGTGGGCAACTTCTCCCGGATTTTCTTCAACAATCTTCGAACCTTCTCTTCCGACCAGTCGTGAACGATTCGGCCGAGGGTGAAGAGGTCGGCTTCCGGCAGCGGATTGGTGAAAAAATCGCCTGCAATCAGCGCCACGCGATTCCCGTGCGGTGAGCGCTGCAAATACTCTCGTGATACGGCAATAACTGCGGGCAAATCAAATACCGCGGCTTGCAATTGGGGATAACGCGCGCAGGCGGCGAGCGCCAGATGGCCCGTGGCGCCGCCCAAATCCACCAGCCGGTGAAAGCGGCCCAAATCGAATGCAGTGACGACGGCGGGCGAACTCAATTGGCCGTAGCCGTCCATGCCGCTCAGGAAATCCCTTCGAGCTTCTTCGGTGCGGAAGAAGTGGTCGAAAATTGATCCTGAGCCGCCGAACGTCTGCTGCCAGCGGTTGGTGCCTTCGCGAATCGCTCCCTCGAAGTTTCTCCACAGCGGGTAAAGTACGCGGTCGGAGTAGAGGATATAGCCGGAAAGCGTGTACGGGTTTGAGCGCGTCAAATAGGTTTGCGCCTCCGGAGAGTTCGAGTATTCCGAAGCGCTTTTTTTCAGAAGCCCGAGAGCGACGCACGAATCCAGCAGCCGGGCCATCGCCTCGGAATTGGCGCCCAGCGCAGCGGCAAGCGTCTGTGCGTCAGAAGGGGCGTTCGCCAATCGATCAAAAATTCCCAGTGATACCGCCACGAACATCGTTTTCGACCTGCGAAATGCCTGAATCAGATCCAGCACGCCTGCTGGAGATGGAATTTCCGTCATTGCCAACCTCCGATGTGAAATTGGTCCCGGCCGAATTGAGAATTTGGAATTATAGACTTAATCAACTCCGGAATTTCGCGGGCCAGCCCGGCCCTGAGCGCCAAGCCCTTTATTCACAGTGCATTAGCCGACTGCGGTGGTACTCATGCCACCTCGAATTTCCCACTATGGTTCACTAAAGGCCATGGGAATAATGCCGATATTTTAAACGAGCGGGTGGGGAGAATGCACCTTTCGAAAGTGCCGGCGGAGCAGACATCTTGGGAGAAAATTGAAGGCGCGGGGCTTAGGTGCTCCCCCGAACGTCCCGCCTTACTGAATTCGGAAGATCCGGAGGCAAAACAGAGCCGCAAGCTCGCCTTGATGGCGGGACTGTCTGAAGGGCTACCCACTCTGCCCGCCTATGTGTTCGAACTCAACAGCCTGCTGGCAGCCAATCCGGTCAACCTCAAGCGCGTCGGGGAAGTGCTGAGGACGGACCCCAGCCTTACGGCGCAGGTTCTGCGCCTGTGTAACTCCGCCTTCATGGGTTTCCGCGAACGCATCACCAAACTGGAGCACGCCATCATCCTGGTGGGAACCGAAAGGTTGCGGACGATGGTTCTCACCTGCTCATTGGTTCAGTACGCTGGGCATCAAGTGGCTTCGGAGGATGTGCAATCGTTCTGGCAGCATTGCTTCCTCACCGCGGCGCTCAGCGAGAGGCTGGCGCGGGCGATTTCCTACCCCCAGCCTGAGCAAGCCTACTTGGCTGGCCTTTTGCACGACATTGGTGTTCTCCCCCTCCTGGTGATCGCCTCCAACGAGCCGCGGTCCGAACCTACGCCGACCTACGGCTGGAGCGAGTCGGTGGAACTCGAGCGCGAGCGCTTTGGCGCCGATCATTGCGAAGTGGGGCGATGGATTGGGGTTTCCTGGAATTTCCCTCCCGTCCTCCTGGAGGTTATGGAGTTCCACCACAACCCGCAGGAAGCCACCCAGGACCCGCATTTGGTGGGAATTGTGGCGGCGGCCGACCAGTTCTGCGGCCGGCGCGGCGTAACCATGGGAGGAGTGCCGCCGGAGATTTCTGAGCCCGGCAACAATCTGGACCAAGCCATCCTGCAAAGCTGTTTGCCCCAACTCCAGCCGGCGGAGGCGGAGAAATTGGCCGAAATGCTGGAAACCGATTTTTTCCACCTCATTCAGTTGATGGAATACGGCGCGTCCGGACTGTTCGGCGGCGGAATTCCCAAAAATCCCTTCCGGGAGGAGGAAGGTTAAGAATGGCCGGACTGAATGTTTTGATTGTGGACGACTCCTCCGTGATGCGGAAGATTGTGGATCGCTCGCTCCGCCAAGCAGGACTTGACCTGAAGGAAGTCTTTGAGGCGACCAACGGAATGGAAGCACTTGCCCGGTTGCAACAGACCCGCGTGGACCTGATTCTCAGCGACATTAATATGCCGGCCATGGACGGACTGGAACTGGTCCGGCAAATTCAGGGTGTGGAGAACGCCAAAGGTGTGCCCGTCGTGATGATCACCACGGAGGCCGGCGAGGCGCGCGTGATTCAGGCCATCACGAACGGAGCGAAAGGCTACATCTGCAAGCCCTTCACGCCCGACCAAATCAAAGAACGGATCATTCCCCTACTTCCGGTGTGAAAATGAGTTCTCAAATCCCGGCGCCCAGCCCTGGCCGGGTGCAGCTCATTCTTTCCGCCAAATCATCGGGCCCCAGCGAGGCGGCTATCAAGCTTGCCTCTCTCTCTCGCGAGGAAACACAGCAGCGATTCACCCGTGCCCTGGATCGTGCCGTCACGGAAGTCTTCGAGATGATGGTGGGAGTCTCGCTGGGCTCCTCCGACCAGGTAACTCTGCCGCGCGTTGCTGATTACACCGCCATGATTGGACTCGCGGGTGAGTTGTGCGGAGTCCTGAGCTTCCGTTGCAGCCTGGACACAGCAGCGGGCATCGCCGCCCGAATGCTGGAAACCACGGAACGCCCGTCGCAGGAGACCATTCGTGACGCCTTGGGTGAAATCTGCAACGTGGTGGCGGGATCGTTCAAGGTTCAGGTTTCCGACCTTGCGACCCAATGCTGGCTCTCTGTGCCCACGGTGGTGAGCGGAAGCGATTACCAACTTTATCCCCTCGCCGATGGCATGCGCATTCAGGTGTCCAGAACCTTCGACGGCACGCTCCTCTGGTTGACGCTTGACCTGCATGGAAACTGAAGCCGGCAACCTCCGTACGGGCAAACAGCAGCTCAAGAAAAGCTTTCACCACGGGGATCACAGAGGTTCACAGAGAAAAACCGTCTCTCTGTGTGCTCTGTGGTGATGCTTTCTTCAGTTCCTTCACGCAAATCGCCGCTCGTAATTCTGCCGAAACAGGTCGATGACGTTTTCTACTTCCTGTTTGGAGCGCATCGGGGCGGTTACCCAGCCCGAATCTGGCAGAACGTGGTGCGGCTTAGCGCGCCCTGAGGCCACCATCTCATCACGAAAATCCCAGCGGAAGGGCAGATCGGCAAACGTGCCGTGCAAGTGCCCGAGCTCACGACGGCCCAGACGGAATTCTACTCCCCCAAAACGATGATCGTGAACGCTCACGCCCTTCCAGGACGAAACCGCGCGAATCACCGCCTCGTTCGCGTGCTTGGGAGTGATCCTTTCCGCGCTCGCTTCTTTCTCGCTATCAACGGCTGCCGGACGTGGCATCTTCGCCGGATTTCCTTCCTTGTTCATTTTATGCTCCTGCTCCGTCGCTTGGCGCGAGCTCTGTTCCCGCTCTCGATCCAGCCAAAGTCAGCGTTCAAACCCGCCATGAGAATTTGATGATCAAATTGGAAGGAAGGACACACCTGAAAATCATACCTGCATTGCGGCACGGCCATCCTGGCCGTGACGGTACACAGGCGAGGGGAAGATGTGTCGTAGTCCATTCAGCAGAAAAAGACCTCACGCAAAGACGCCAAGGCGCAAAGCGGAAAGCAAAGGCCCCCTGGATTGCCTGACTTTGCATCTTTGCGCCTTGGCGTGCGATTGTTTGTTTCTTACACCTTCGGAAGCCCTTAACCCAGGGGAAAATCGGGCGCCGCACAAACCAGGTTCTGTTTGACCTTTCATCTGTACTATGTGTTATAGTACACACATGATTCCATTCCGAGTGCAATTTCGTCCCGGCATTTCGCTCTACGAGCAGATCGTTTACGCCGCTACCAAAGCCATCATTGTGGGCCAATTGCGCCCCGGCGAGGTTTTTCCGTCAGTGCGGACCTTGAGCAAGGAACTCAAAATCAATCCCAACACTGCCCACAAGGTCATGGCGCACCTGGTAGCCGCGGGGCTGCTCGAGACGCGGCCCGGACTGGGCGCAGTGGTGGCCGCTCTGCCGGAATCAACCGCCGCCGAGCGGACCAGCCTGCTGGGAAACGACATCGAGCAGCTTGTGGTGGAGGCCAAAAAGATGGGAATTGAACTCGAAGATGTTATTGCCGCAGTTTCCGCGCACTGGAAACGATTGACCGCAGCGAAAGACTCAACGGCGGATTCCGGGCGCGCAGGAAGGGGCAAGCGATGACCAGCGCAATCCACATTCAGAACCTGGTGAAAAAATACCGGAAGGTCACCGCCGTCGATCGGCTCAATCTCGAGGTGCCGGAAGGCTCGATTTATGCGCTTGTTGGGCCGAACGGTGCGGGGAAGACGACGGCCATCAAGATTCTCATGAAGATTTTTCCTCCCACCAGCGGTCGGGCGGAAGTGCTGGGCAC
>JASHTO010000416.1 GCA_030040515.1 Terriglobia bacterium | reverse complement strand
CCTGGGGTGGGGTGTCTGGGTCCGGTTCTTTCGGACCCTCCTACCGCCGCTGCAAAGCAGCGCCTCTTGCCATGCCGCACCACCCCAATTCCGGTGCTCCGCAGGACACGCGCGAGGTGACCCGGACAGGAATCAGTTGCCCTGTTCGGAGGCCCTCGCCGGACACTCAGCAGGCAGGGCGGCCTGGCGTTTTTGCGTCTCCGGGGAAGGCCGACGCCCCTTGCGATTACCTGCTCGATTTCGGTATTGGGAATGGGCCACAAGTCTCGGTGAGATTTTTTTTGCCTCGCACTCCACTTTTGCCCTTCCCACCGGTCTTTATTAGTAGGGGGGCAAATATACCATGAGTAGGACGCAAGTATACCGCAGGTTCTCCGCCGGGCAACGAAAGGAGGCACGCAACGTGGCAACTACGATCCAATAGCCATGAACTGCAGCGGGTTGCAACAATGGTGCGCAGGCGACATGCACGTTGATCGCTATATTCCAACAATTCTAAGGCCAAATTCTCAGGGATATTTTTGCTTGCCGGTGTTACTTTTTGGCCGCTCAAGGTTCCCTATAACAGTAGAGGGACTTGATGGGCGGTAACCGTATCAACGCCTGCGAGGCGATGCATGGGAATGGTCGCCCTTGAGAAACACCGCTATAGTTCGGCGTGCCATCTTCGGCAGAATATTTTTCTGCGCTGTCTTCCACTTTTGCCTTTTGCACAGGTCCTTTGCTAGTAGGAGGAGAAACTGCCCCATACGTTCGAGCGCTGGGGCAATGAGAGGAGGGAAGAATATTCAGCAACTACGACTCAGCAGCCACGAATCGCAGCAGAAAACGACAATGATGCGCAGGAGAATTGTACGCTGGTCCCGGTACTCCAACAATCAGTAGGCCAAAACCTCAGGAATATTTTTGCTTGCGATTCTCCCTTTTGGGCTACTCGATGTTCCTTATAACAGTAGAGGGCTATTTCGAAGCACAAAAGCGGGAATGCCGGCCCTTTAGAAAGGAGCAAGGCATGTGCCAGCGATGAGCGCAAGGGCGCTGCTTGGCAGCGGCAGGGGGCTTACGCCTCTGTCCGAGTGCCTTCCAACGGACCCAGTGTGACGGCCTCGAACCCGAGGCGAGGGCAATCAACACCGGAGCAAAGAATTCTCTGAAACTCGCTCCCCTGCGCAGACAGAAAGGCTGCGTTGACGCCGTTTGAGAGAAAAGAAGTTCCACTAACGAATCCGTATCAGCGGGCGATCTGTCGGTTCCCGGGAGGTTGTGAATTGTATGCCAGATGGGATTGAAACTCTTCTTACCAGCGAAGAAGCATCGCGGGTTCTGAAAATTCATCCGAAAGTACTGGAACGGATGGCCAAGCGAGGCGAGGTCCCTGTGCTGAAGGTCAGCAAATTCTGGCGGTATCGCGTATCCGCGCTGGACGCCTGGATTAACTCAAGGCTACAATCAGGCAGCCAAGCGTGCCGCACGGCAACTTCATTCTGATTGGAGGAACCATGCAGGCACGATACCAATACGGAGATTTGAGAATACGGAGGCGGAACAAGGGGCGGACGTTTGGCAGTTCCGCTATTTCGAGAATGGAAAGAGAAAATCAGTGTTAGTCGGAACAGTTGAAAAACTGCCCACCAAGTCCGATGCAGAAAGGGCAGTTGAACATTGGCGTATGGAAATAAACGCCCGGAATCCGCAGCAGCAGTTCCATGCTGTGACGGTGGGCGGTCTGATAGATCGTTTCGTGAAAGAGGAGTTGCCAAAGGAACGGCGATTCCAAACGCAGTCGGAGTACCGTACCTATTTTGAATGCTACATCCGGCCGCATTGGGGGGACACATTTCTGGACGGAGTTGACCCCCTGCCGGTGATGGATTGGCTTGAATCGCTGCAAGGTCAGAAAACAAAAATGCCTCTTGCACCAAAAACCAAAGCCCACGTCAGGAACGCTCTCTACTTGCTCTTTCAGTGGGCTTGGCGCTGGAAGTTGGTTGACCATAATCCCATTCAGCTAGTTCGGCAAAGCACCAGGCGGCTCAAAATACCTCGTGTTCTGACACCTGAACAGTTCCGGGCTTTGTTGGACAAGCTGAACGATCCTTATCGGGCTATGGTTTTGGTGGCAGGATGCACCGGGCTGCGGGTTTGTGAAGTCGTGGGCTTGAAGTGGGTCGACATCAAATGGGAGAGCCTTGCGATTGACGTTAAACGCAGTGTGGTAGCGGGCAGAGAAAATGCGACGAAAACCGAAGCCTCGGAGAAGCCCGTACCCCTTGACCCGGAGCTTGCTACAGCCTTGCTCGATTGGCGCGGAAAAGCGCGCTATGCCGCTGAGTCGGATTATGTTTTTGCCGGGGATACCGGCAAGCCCCGCTGGCAGTCCATGATCCTCAAGGATTACGTCCAGCCGGCGGCGGCGAAGGCGGAAATTGGCAAGGTTGGGTGGCACACATTTCGACACACCTACCGCGGGCGAGCCTGAAACGGTGCGGGACTTCGCTGGAAGTTCAAAAGGAACTCATGCGACACGCCAACGTGAGAACAACAGCGGAGATTTACGGACTCGACCCAGATTTGACCTCGGCGCACCGTGAGGCCAACACGGGCGTGGTAAAATGCTTTTGGGAGTCTAACTGGTACCAAGTGGTACTTTTTCAATTCCTTGCTTCGGGGCTAAGTTCTTTGCTTTGTTGGCTCCTCGGCCAGGACTCGAACCTGGAACCCTTCGGTTAACAGAACTAGCAATACAAATATACGCAATACTCAGGATTGTGCTATGTTGCTCGATGAAGAGGACTTGATCGGGCTCTCTTGAGAACGTTGGTATGCACGTTTTGCCAGCTTTTCGCGGGATTTTTCTCTGGCACTCCTGCAAGATTCCCTACAGTTTTCACTCCTCAAAGCCTTGGCCTTCTCGGCAGTTCGCCGAAAGGCTCATCTGTTGTGCCCAATCTGCGACGTATTGCACACTCTCCTTCGCACTTACCTACAAGAATCCCCACAGGCAACCCACTCAAGAAATAACACACAGCTATTCGTTCTCGGCAGAGGACGAGGTAGTTCTCCGATCTAGCTTTTCCGGCGCTCTCCTCTTGGCCTGAGATAATGGTGAACTCCTCCACCAGTCTGCCGTGCCCGCGAGAGGAAGACAGAAAGAGGAGACCAAGAG
>JASHTO010000415.1 GCA_030040515.1 Terriglobia bacterium | reverse complement strand
GCATGACCGGATCATCGGGGATATTGGTGTTTTTCCAGGCGCGCGTGACTTCCGGCCGGGCGCTGATTCCGAATTGCACGACAAACCCCGGGACGACGCGGAAGAACGACGCGGAATCGAAGAAGTGGTTTTTCACGAGATTGTAGAAGCGGTCGGCGCCGCGCGGCGACCACGCGCGATTTACTTCCACCAAGAAGTCGCCCTTGGTGGTGACGAACTTGACATCAAAAACGGCGGGAGCCTGGAGTTTGAGCGACGACGGGTTGAGCAACGAACCGCCGCTGCGCGCCGATGAACTCCTGGCCGTTGAGCCGGCCTGGGGCGTCGCGCCGGCGGCAAGCATGGCCAGGCCCAGCCCAGAGATCAATACGATGACCATCGTTTGCTTTCTCATGACTCCTCCAGAATAATATGGAATGGCACGCCATGGCCATTCGCAAATCACAGGGTTTAACGCGCCGCTTGCATCGCGCGCGCGACCTGTTCCACCTGGCGCATGACGCGCAGCACATTTCCTCCCAGAATTTTCTCCAAGTCCTGCTGGCTATAGCCGCGCGAGCTCATTGACCAGGGCAGGCAGAACCTGAGCCGCTCCCTGCCCTGCATCCGAAGGCGGCTGGGCATAGGTTTGCTGAGTGGCCGCCGGCGCCGCGCAAAACGCCCGAAGGGCGCAGGCGAGCGCTCGGACATGACTGCGGAGTGGCATAAGAGGCTGCGGAAAAACTCACGATTCATGAGGTAGCGGCGACTTTACGTCGCCACAACTCCAATCATCGCAACGCGGGCATGGCGGGATGAACCCGCCGCTACGAGTTTTTCCGCAGCCTCATAATCCAAGGCAAACAATTATCGGGAGGCACGGAAGGTTTTGTCAAAGCTAAACTTTCTGACTTATTGTCCGATGAAGTGGGATGCGGATGGGGAGGATTCTAGAACCCGAAACAATGCGGCGTTGCTTGCCTCCACCACCTTGGGTATAATTATTGGAAACCACGGAACTCTCCACGGAGCGAAGCGTAATGGCGGAAATGGATTTGGTTTTGATTGTTGCCAAGATCGTTGATGAGATGCGGAAAGCAAATGCTCCCCCCTCGGAGCAGGATTTGAACCGTCTGGCGGCACAAATCTCCAACGGTTTTAAGGCGAAGAAGGAGGAAGTCGCCATCCTGCGGCTCGCGCCGGACGCTCGAATGCTGAGCTTCATCTTTCCCGTAAGACTGGCCGTGGTGGGAGCGATTCCCATTACCACGACTCACTCGTTGGCAGCCAAGACCATTCGCGACAGGCGCGGCGAGATTGTGAATAACTTTCCGACCTACAAGCACGCCACGGTGTTCGAGGCCGTCGACCTTTCCGACGAGGAGAAGGCCGTTCCCATTCAGAAAATCATCAGTTCCCCCATGGTCGTGGATGGAAAGGTAGTGGGGGTAATTCAGATCAGCCGCAAGGCGCGGCCCGGCGAGCCGGTGGGCCCCGACTTCACGCAAGCGGACCTGGCACAACTGGGAACCGTGGGTTCTGTTTTAGGGAAATACATTTCCGAGATGCCCTCTTCTTCTCCGGCCAAACCCAAAGCACCTCCCGGCAAGACGTAAACGTTGCGCAGGCCTCCCGCTGAGCGATTGACCGGGGACCTTCTTATTCCCGACGAAGATGATGAGTGACATTCGCGTCCGCTTTGCGCCCTCTCCAACCGGATATCTTCATGTGGGGGGCGCGCGCACGGCGCTCTATAACTGGCTGTTTGCCCGTCGTGCCGGCGGGGTCATGGTTCTGCGCATCGAAGATACGGACGTGGACCGCTCGAAGCCGGAGCTCACCACGGCCATCCTCGAAAGCCTGGAATGGTTGGGGCTCCTCTGGGACGAAGGCCCCATCTATCAATCCCAGCGCCTCGACCGCTATCGCACGATGGCGCTGAATCTCGAGCGCGCGGGGCATGCCTACCCTTGTTTCTGCACGCCGGAAGAGCTTCAGTCGAAGCGCGCCAGGGCGGAAGCGGAGCGGCAGCCTTGGAAATACGACGGAACCTGCCGCGCCCTGACGGAATCCGAACGTGAGCGGCTGCACGCGGAGGGGCGGCCCGCCGCCATTCGCTTTCGTGTTCCCGATTCGGGCCACACGACTTTCGACGATCAGGTCTTCGGCCGGCTTGAGGTCGATCATCGCCATCTCGAGGACTTTGTCCTCCTGCGTTCAGACGGCAATCCTACGTATCACCTGGGCGTCGTCGCTGATGATCTTGACCTGCGCATCACGCACGTCATTCGCGGCGCTGACCATATTTCCAACACGCCGAAACAGATTTTGATGTACCAGGCACTGGAAGCCCCCATCCCCGTCTTCGCGCATCTGCCGCTGATTCTCGGTCCGGACAAGCAGCGCCTTTCCAAGCGGCATGGGGCGACTTCCGTGGGCGCCTATCGCGAGCAGGGCGTTCTGCCCGAAGCGTTGGTGAACTTTCTCGCCCTGCTGGGTTGGACGCCGCCCGGCCAGAAGGAAATCGTCCCCATCGAAGAGATGATCTGCGCCTTCAATCTTGCGGCAGTATCCAAATCCAATGCCGTTTTCGATCTTGAAAAGCTGGCGTGGATGAATAGCGAGTACATTCGCAATTTGCCCGCAGAGCGGTTGTTGCCTTTGGTGAAGCAAGAACTGTCAGTTGCGGGGCTCGATACTTATTTCACTGCGAGAGACCAGGTGGAAGAGGAATTCCAGCAGGCGGTTCTTCTGCTGCAATCGCGGGCGCGCACGATTAAGGATTTTGCCGGAGCCTTCCGCGCGTTCTTCACCGACGACTTTCAGTACGATCCTGAGGCGGTGAAGAAATTTTGGAAGGACGCAGCGGTTCCCGCGCTTCTGGGCGATCTCGCCACGCGCCTGGCCGCAACCGAGCCGTTTGATTTGGCCGGCACGGAAAGGGTCTTGCGCGCTTTGGCGGAAGAAAAAGGAGTGAAAGCCGGCGTGCTCATCAACGCCGCGCGAGTGGCGCTGACCGGCCAGGGCGTTGCGCCGGGATTATTTGATGTCATGCTGGTGCTGGGGCGTGACCGCGTCACCTCCCGCCTGAAGCGTGCGGCAAATTTTATGAGATCGGGTTAGTACTACTACGTTAAGTTATTGCCCTCTCCTCGGAGAGGTGCTAAGCTCCGGCGCATGACCGAGAGCGACGTTGAGAAATGTCGAACACGTCTGGAACGATTTTCGGCCGACCTGTTGGAGCCGCTGGGGCGTCGCGAGCGACGCCATTGGAGTTCGGTGTACATCCGGGGCCTGTTGTTGGACGGCGAACGCAA
>JASHTO010000037.1 GCA_030040515.1 Terriglobia bacterium | reverse complement strand
GCGGATATCGCAACCTTTGTAGAAAATTCCTCCCTGTGTGGGCGGGAGCAATCCCACCAGCATCTTCATGGTGGTGCTCTTCCCGGAGCCGATGGGGCCGAGATAGGCAGTCACCTCGCCCGGTCGTAGCGTGAAGCTGACCGCATCGACGGCAGGCAACCGTGTGTAGCATTTGGTGAGCCCCTTAGACTTCCAGCATCGCGCCGCTCCGCGGAGGGATTTGCAGGGGTGAAGATTGAACACCGCACAGGTGCTTATTTCACCTCATATCAGAAGGACACCGAGGTAAAAAGGTTTGTTCCCAAAAAGTTCGGAGTGTATGGGTTTGGAGGGTGGGTGGCAATCCTGCCTTAAAAGCGTATGTAAATGGGGGATTCAGCAGATTGCCACAAGGTTGGAGTTCGGGATGCGTTCTAAACGTGGGAAGTTTTGGGGTGGCCGCCTGCCAGAAGATAATCTGCGACCTGCCGGTGTAAGGGGTTGACGCAGTGAGGGAAACCTGCCACATTGAAACGACATCGAAATCTCGAGTGACTGAACCTTCAGGCGATGCGTCATTTCCGGAATGCCGAATCGAGGGGAAGGCATTTCGGACGAGGTGAATATGAGACGAATTTTACTGCCGATCTTAGCCCTGGTGGTGCTCGCGAGCGTTCCTGGAACGGGCGCCGCAGCGGATTTTGTCACCACGGCTATGTCCGGGCTTCCCACCACGACCTTGCGCGTGGAATACTCCAGCCCCACCAAGCTCCGCAAGCTCGCCAACTACCAGAGCCTGCGGGGGAAATTCCTAGGGCCGAGATTGCAGCAGCTCGAGGGGGCGCTCGCTCAGATCGGAATCACCGAGGACAACATCGATGAGTTGATGATCGGTTGGAAGCCTGGCGACAAGGAGATGGACCTTTACGGCTACGCGGCTGGCCATTTCGATAAGTTGAAGGTGTCAGACAGCGCCGCCACCAATAACCTCACTCCCACGGATATTTCCGGCCAGCAGGGGTATTGCTTATCTGCGGGCTTGGCGGGAACCTGCGTGGTGATCCTGGATAATTCCCTTGGGGCGTTTGGCCCGCTGTCCTCCCTGACTACCGTGATTGACGCCCACAACGGCCAGGCGCCGAGCATTAATTCCGACCCGCGCTTTGCCGGCCTGCTAAGCGACATTAATAAGGATGCGCCCATTTGGGGGATTGCCCTGGGAGGGGCGGTAGCGGACTGGTTTGGCGGCTGGCTTTCATCTCAGAACAGCATCAAGCTGGATTGGGGGCAGGTGTTCCAGAAAGTGGACTCCCTCACCTACGCAATAACGGCCGAGGACAAGGTGAACCTGGATTTAAAGCTGAATTGCGCCACGGCAGCCGATGCCGACAGTCTCCATCATGTTCTGGATGGCTTGAAGATGGCGCAGCAGCTATCCTGGGAGGCTCAGAATCCGGGCCACCCCAATCCCTACGCCAGCATGAACGTGGATGTGCGCGATCGGCAGATTGGCATGCAAATCGCCATGGAATATTCGGAGTTGACGCTCGCCGGAGGAGTGGGAGCACCGCAGAATTAATCCTTGTGACCATAGGACACTCGTATCCTTTGCGTTAATTTCCTGCGTTTGCAGGGACAAAAAGGGCAGACCGGGAAATGAGAAGCAAGACCACGGATGGGGATGCCCAGAACCCCCCCCAGAAACGCTGATTGACCAGCTGTCATAGCTGAAATCACCCCCTGATTTACACTTAAATACGAAGGAAAACCGCAAAAACATAAAAAAGACCGAGGGCACATATCTGGTGGTGTCCCGATGCAACAACACCACATAATCCACAAATTTCCTTAAATTTCCAGAAAACCCGTATACAAAATAGGAAGAAACACATGAAACTTACAAAATAGTACTTGACAAGCAAAAGGCCCTATCGTACAAGTGTAGCCAGTAAGGAGTGCCGGTTAGCCTATTTAAGAAAGCAAGCAGCGCCGGAAAGTCTTTTTCAGACAATTAGGAAACGCACCAGGGCACGACTGTGGCGGAAGGTAACAGCATGACAGAAACAAGAGAAGTCATGGACATCCGGGAGGCGTCAGAGTATCTCGGGGTGTCAAGGGAGACATTATATAAGTACGTCTACGAAGAAAAACTCCCTGCTTTTAAGCTTGGAAACCGTTGGAAATTCAAGAAGACCGTCTTGGACCGCTGGATGGAGAAGCAAAGCGCGCAGTTTGAACAGCGAGCGGCTCGCAAGGTGCGCGCTACTGCCCGGTAGGGAGCATTGCCAATGTTTGGTTTAGGTAAAACCAAAAGTCTGGTGGGGCTGGATATTGGTTCGAGTGCCGTTAAAGCAGTGGAATTGCGCATGAAGGGGGGCTCTTACGAGCTCGTCAACCTGGGGATTGAATCCCTGGGGCAGGATACCGTGGTGGATGGAGCCATCATGGACGCCCTTTCGGTATCCTCCGCAATTGAAAAGATCTTCAATGACCAGCACATCAAAACCAAGAATGTGGCCACGTCCGTTTCGGGCCATTCGGTGATCGTCAAGCGGGTTACGGTGGGGGCCAATTCCGAGGAGGAGCTCTACAGCGCCATACCCTACGAGGCCCAGCAACACATACCCTTTGACATGACGGACGTAAACCTGAGTTACCAATCGCTGGGGCCGGCTCCGGCGGGCAACGGGACCGATGTAATGCTGGTGGCCGTCAAGCGCGAAAAGATCTTGAATCACACCAACGTTCTGAGCCAGGCGGGCAAGACACC
>JASHTO010000036.1 GCA_030040515.1 Terriglobia bacterium | reverse complement strand
TTCTCGCGGAAGGCGGGAAGAGAGGCGAGGTTCTTCATCTCCCCCGGGTCCGAGTCAAGATCAAACAACTCGTCGAGGTCGTCCACGTAGTAGCAATATTTGAAGCGGCCCTGGCGAATCATTGCGCCGGGGCTTTTGGTTTTCAATCGCATTTCCACGAAGACTGCACCTGTATTTTCCGCGCCCGGTTCATGCAGGAGCCGCGCGAAGCTCGATCCATCGAGCCCCGCGGGCGCGGAGACACCGCAAAGTTCAAGCAACGTTGCGGCCACCTGCACCAGGCTGACGGGCGCCGCACAGCGGGAATTCGCCGGCGTCACGCCGGGCGCGCGGAAGAGAAGAGGTACTCCCGCTGCGGGCTCGTAAAACGTCATTTTTTGCCAGAGGCCTTTATCGCCCAGCATTTCGCCGTGGTCCGAGGTGTAGAGCACGATGGTGTTATCTTGCAGGCCCAGTTCCCGGAGAGTGCTGCGAAGCTTTCCGACGTTGTCGTCCGTTTGTGCCAGTGGCCGAGCAGTGGTACAGATTGAAATCTGAGCGTAGGGGCACCCCTCGCCCTGCGGCCCATAGCCTTCGGGCGACGGGTCGCGGATGCCCTGCTGATATCGCTGGACCGAAGGGTAGGGACAAGCCCTGCCCCTACGAAATTCAAACTGAACCACTACCTGTGACCGAGCTAAAAACCCTCGGGATGTGCGGATGGTGTAAAATGATCCTCTCTCAGGCCACCTCATGAGATTTCCTACCCAAACCAAAATGAAGCTGCTCGCCACCTTGCTGGTATTGGGTCTTGTTGCCACGCGTCCGTGCCGTGCCGCCTCGATCGAGCAGGACGATGCGGACGCCCGCCATTATGCCGCTCGCGGCGTCCACATGATGATGGACGGCGACCTGGACGGCGCTGCGCAAGTCTTCCAGCAAATTGAACAGAAATATCCCGATTCGCCGGTGGGTTTCGTGTTGGAAGCCGACGCCACGTGGTGGAAAATCTATTTTGTCTCCGCCAACCTGATTGACCCCGACGTGTTTGATGTGGCCAACACGGAATCCACGCCCTACGACTCGCATTTCGACGACATCGATAATGTGGCAATCAGGAAAGCGGAGGCGCGCATTCACGCTCACCAGGACCTTGCGCGCAGCGAGCTCTATGAAGGGTTTTCCTACGCACTGAGGGGGCGACTGGAAGGCATTCGCGATCACGACCTGGCCACCGCGCGCGCCGGTAAAAAGATGCGCGCCTACCTGCTGAAAGCCTTGGAGCTTGACCCGACTCTTTATGACGCGGATCTGGGCATCGGCATCTACAATTATTTCATCGATACCCTTCCCGGCATCGTCAAAGTGCTGAGCAAGCTCATCGCGCTTCCCGGCGGCAGCCGCACGGAAGGGCTCCAGCAGCTCCACATCTGCGCGGAAAAGTGCGAGCTGACGAAAGCAGAAGCAAAGTTCTATCTCGCCAAGGACTACACGCGCTCGAGCGAAAAGCAATACACAGTATCCATGCGCCTGTTTGGAGAGCTTCGGAAGGAATTCCCCGACAACCCGCTCTGGCCAATGCTCATCGGAAGCCTCCAGTTCCGCATGGGAAATCCCCAGGAGGGAGAAAAGATTTACCGCGAGGTTCTGCAAACCACCGTCGGAAAAGACTCCGAAGTGAACAAGGACGTCCACCGCGCCGCGCGCCAAGCGCTGGAACGTATGCATCCCGATCAGAAGTTTCCGTGAGCGAATCCTGCCGTCGGGTGATAGTCGGTGGTAGCCACGGTCAGTGCTTTCCTGACCGTGGGCTTTTCCCACGCTCCGCACACGCTCCGTTGTTTTTTGCCGTCGCGGGGCAAGCCGACGTCGGTTCGGCATCGAAGGAAGAACCCACGGTCACGAAGGCAGTGAGCGTGGCTGCCTCGTCCACCGCGGGTCGTCGCTTGCCGGAGGCAGGACAGAAGTCCCAGTCGTTCAGCAGATTCCGCCCTGACCCGAATTCGGTAGAACGTCAGGATGACTCTGCGTTTGCCATAGCCTTTTATCCCCGCACTCGGTAATGGTCGGGTCATGGACGGCCGACATCAACCGCCGTCGCGTGAAACTTTTTCGTTTGCGCCAGCGGGTCAGAGCCAAACAGCACTTTGAGTTGCCCCTCAAGAACGTAGGCAGTATCGCCGACGATCGTTACCGAAACGGCGCCGTCGGGATACCCTTCTTTCAGAGTTGTGATATGACCCGAGTCGCCGGTGATCTGGATAAGCGAGAGGCGGCCGTTGCCACCGCCTTCGACAATCAGGATGCTATCGTCGCCGAAGCTCCGCATGCCATCGGGGCGGTCGATGGGGCGATCCAACTTGACCTCGGAGGCCGAGCCGGCCTGGCCTTCAAGTCCGATCGGGACCACAAATAATTTGCTGGTTGCAAGCGTGTTGACGAAAAGGCGATTCCCGAGAACGGAGATTCCATCAAGGACTCCTCCTTTCGGGCCGAAGGCTCCGTTACCCACCCAGACTGCAAGCTGAGAGCCGCCCCGTACCAGGCGATCCACTTCCATGTTCGCCGTGTCGGAGATATAGGCGGTCCCGTCCGCTCCCACTGCGATGTCATTGCAGAAAGCGCCCGGTGTGGGAAGTACGTAGCGCGCCTTGAGCGCACCCGTTTGAAGATGGAAGGCTTTGAGAGTCGACGGGGCTGAAGAAGTATCCCGCGAGCCGCGCGGCGAAGAGAAGCACGCCCAGAGCGTGTTGCTTCCCTCATCCGCAAAGACGCCAAAGACGCCAAGCCCCGGTTCGCTGTCCGCGGGAATCCAGGGCTCGGCGGTGGAATCGCCGGGCTTGACACTGAAAATCGACCGTTTGCCGATACTGCCAATGATGACGCGCCCATCGGAAGTGGAAGTCAGGCTCTCGGGGAAAATTCTTTCTCCGGGAATGGAAATTTCGGCGGGAGGTGGGGCGCCGCCGGCGGTACTTTTCTCAAAATGGCTGATGGCCCAAACATACGCGGCCACAGCCTTGACTTGATCCGGCGTGAGCTGGGCGCCTCCCCTGGGTGGCATCGGGCTGCGATACTGTTTCGGTTGGGGAACGCCATCGGTGATGGTCTTGGCGATTCCTTCCCAACTCCCGTCGCTCCACAGCCAATTCTTTCCCGTCAGGTCGGGACCAAGCGGCGAGCCCAGGCCGCGTTCACCGTGGCATCCGGTGCAGGCCGCACCGCCAATCTGCCCGTGATAGATGCGGTCGCCAAGATCAACCATGGCGCGCGTAGCTCCCGGGGGAACGGGGCCCGCGGCCGCAGCCCCGGCATCGGGATGCGCGCCTTCCGGCGGCTTCGCAGCGGTTGCGGCAAGTTCGCCGGGACCTGCGGCAAGATTGGGGCAGGCGGTGTATTGGGGCAGGGCTCCGGCATCGCCACCGTAATATGCGATTCGATAAATGCGTCCGCGTACATCGTCGGATACATAGAGTGCGCCATCCGGGCCGACCGCCAAGCCACTCGGCCGATGCTCTGCTT
>JASHTO010000414.1 GCA_030040515.1 Terriglobia bacterium | reverse complement strand
TTCCGACGCCACCCGCCAGAAGCTTGACCGACTTGTGCAGATGGTGGAGCAGCGCCCCTCGGCCGCTCAGAGAGGCAAGTTGGTGATCAAGAGCGCCAACCGGCATTTCCTTGTCGACAAAGACGACGTGATCTATGCCAGCATCGAAGACGGCGTCATCAGCATCGTGACGCGCGAAATGGAAGGCCAGTCAAATTTCCGCACGGTGGAAGAGCTGCAATCCAACCTGGATCCCGAGGTTTTCTGGCGTGTGCATCGCTCCTACCTTGTGAACGTAAACCACATCAAGGAAGTGGTGCCGTGGTTCAAGAGCTCCTACCAACTCAGGATGGAAGACCGCAAGCAGACGGAAATCCCCGTCAGCCGAGCCCAAACGCGCAAGCTGCGTGAACTTCTCAATCTGTAAGTTTGAGGTTGTGGGAGTTCGTGAGTCGCTCTTGCTGTTTACCCTTTGACGTTCCTGAATTCATTCGCAATCGCCCTCGCCAGCCCTGCCATGGTCGCTTCCTCCGCCTCAACGGTTACGCTCAAGCCGAGCTTGCGGAGCGTTGCGGAAGTAATCGGACCAATCGACGCGATCACCACGCCGTGAAGGATTTCCAACGCACGGTCTTCCCCGACCAACTTGGCGAAATTCGTGGCAGTGGACGAACTGGTGAAGGTAATTGCATCGGGCGGCGGGTTGAGAAGGCGTGCAAGTTCCTGTGGTGAAAGGTCCGGCAGCACCGTCTGGTAAGCTTCTACCACTTCCACGCGCGCGCCACGATCTTCGAGAGCGCGCGGCACAAGGTCGCGCGCCACGCGCGCTCGGGGAATCAGGAACGCTTTGCCCCGCAGGTCGCCATCTCCCAGCGCGGCGAGCAATCCCTCCGCCGCGTACTCCTTCGGCATGAGGTCGACCTTCACGCCCGCTCGCGCGAATTCGGCCGCCGTGGCGGGGCCGATGGCGCCGATCGTCAACCCTTTGAGAGAGCGGGAATCACCCCCTGACGCAGCGAGGCGCGCCAGGAAGTTGCTCACCCCGTTCGCCGACGTCGCTAGCAGATAGTGAAACTCCTCCAGGCGGCGGATCGCGGAATCGAGCGGTTCCCAAGAGTCAGGCGGGCGAATGGCGATGGTGGGAATTTCAATGACCTCGGCGCCCAGCGCTGCCAACTCCTCACGCAACACGCTGGCCTGCTCGCGCGTGCGCGTAATGGCGATGCGCTTGCCGAAGAGGGGAAGGTGTTCGAACCAATTCAGATTCTTCCGCAGGCCGGCAACCTCGCCGATCACCGCGATGGCCGGAGTGCTGATGCCCGAGGCCCTGGAGGCAATGTCCGCGAGTGTTCCCTCGATGACTTTCTGGCCCGGCAAGCTGCCCCATTGAATCACCGCCGCGGGGGTCGCGGGGGGGCGTCCACGCTCGATAAGCGCCTGGGTGAGCCTCGGCAAATTCCGCACCGACATGAAGAGCACCAGCGTGCCGGGACAAGTTGCCAGTTGCGCCCAATCGATCCGCGACGATTGCTTTTCCGGATCTTCATGACCGGCAATGAAGGTGACGGTGGAGGTAAGGTCTCGATGGGTGATGGGAATTCCCGCGTAGGCCGGAACAGCGTTCCCCGCGGAAACGCCAGGCACAATTTCAAACTCGATTCCCTTGTCCGCAAGTGCCTGGGCCTCTTCTCCGCCCCGGCCAAAGACAAAGGGGTCACCGCCCTTCAATCGGCAGACAATCCTTCCGGCGCGGGCGCGGTCCACCAGGAGTTGGTTGATCGCGGTCTGTCGCATGCGATCCGGCGAGCCTCGCCGGCCCACCCCAATTCGCTCGGCGTCCGCTCGCGCCAGGCGCAGCAGAGCCGGATTCACCAGGAAATCATGAACGACGCAGTCGGCGCGCTCCAGAATCTGTTTTCCCTTGAGAGTCAGAAGGCCGGGGTCGCCGGGGCCCGCGCCGACGAGATAGACTTTGCCTTGAGCCATGATCGGTTATCCCAGCGAGGCGAGAATTTCCCTCGCGCCCTGTCGCAGTAAATTCTCTGCCAGCGCGCCGCCCACGGCCTCGGGGTTGGAAGCCGGTCCTTTAGCCTGAGCGCGAATGATTTTCATTCCATCGAGGTTCGCAACCAGGCCGTGCAGCCGCAAATCTCCGTTTTCGACTACCGCGTGCGCGGCGATGGGAACCTGGCAGCCGCCTCCGAGGCGGCGCAGCACAGCGCGCTCGGCGCGGACTGCCCGGTGAGCCGCCACGTGATCGAGCGGCGCCACAGCCTCCCGCGCATGCGCATCATCCGCGCGGATTTCAATCCCCAGCGCCCCCTGGCCAACCGCTGGGCACATCTGCTCAGGGCCGAAATACGCTGTGATGCGGGAAGCCAGGCCCAGGCGGAGCACTCCCGCCGCGGCCAGCACCAGCGCGTCACAATCTCCCTGGTCGAGTTTGCGCAGCCGTGTGTCCAGGTTTCCCCGCATCGCGACGTAAACAAGGTCCGGCCGCACGGCGCGCAATTGCGTTTGCCGGCGCAGACTGCTGGTGGCCACGCGTGCGCCCGGCCCGAGGCCTGCGAGCGTCTTTCCGCTCCGGGCGATGAAAACATCGCGCGCGTCTTCCCGCTGCGGCACGGCGGCAAGTTCTAGCCCCGTCGGTTGATCGACCGGCAGATCCTTCAGACTGTGAACAGCCACGTCGATTGCGCGCGCCAAAAGCGCCTCTTCGATCTCTTTGATGAACAACCCCTTGCTTCCCGCCACAGCGATGGTTTGCGCCATCGAGGCCGGCAGCGGCGCCTCCGGCACGACGGATTGAAGCTTGTCGCCCATGGTCTTAATAATCCGCACTTCGATTTCATGGCCCGCCGCCGCAAGCTGCTCGCGAACCCAGTGGGCCTGCCAGAGAGCCAGCTTGGAACCGCGAGAGCCAATGATCAGTCGCATGACACTAAAAGAAAAATCGAAGATCTAAGAGGTAAGATGTAAAAGAATGCTGTCGCGAATGTCGCGCGGGCGCGCCTTTTACATCTTATCTCTTACCATTTACATCTTCTTTTTGTCGGTTCTAATCACCCAGGCCAAAGATCTTGCTGATCAATTTCACCAGAGTGGCACTTTCGGGTTCTCCCGCGCCGCTCTTTAATTCCGTGATGGGCCCATGGAGAATTTTGTTCATCATGCCGCGCGTGAGGGCATCCACAACTTCGCGCTGCTCGGGAGTCATCCCGGCCAGTTTGCCCTGGTAACGGTCGAGCTCTGCCGCGCGAATTTGATTCAGCCGGTCCTCCAGCGCCACGATGGTGGGCACGACGTCGCGGGAAGCCAGGCGCTTGAGCGTGCGTTGAACCTCCGTCTCGACGATTTCCTCGGCCCACACGGCTTCGCGCTCGCGTTGTTTTTTATTCGCATCCACAACATGGCCCAGGTCATCGATATCGTACAGGAAAGCATTATCGACGGCGTTGACGGCGGGATCGACGTCGCGGGGCACAGCGATATCCACAAAGAAGATGGGGCGGTTCTTGCGCGCGCTCAGAAGCTTCTCAACCTGCGGCCTGGTAATAATCGCCTGGTGTGATCCCGTCGAGCTGATGACAATGTCCGCCTGCGCCATCTTTTCGAAGAGATTCTCAAAAGGCACAGCCGTGCCGTGGAACGCCGCCGCCAATTCCCGTGCCCGATCGTAGGTGCGGTTGCTGACGAGAATGTTGCTGGCGCCGCTGCGGAGCAGATGCTTGGCGGCCAGCTCGCTCATCTTGCCCGCGCCGACAATGAAGATGGTCTTTCCCTGAAGTCCGCCGAAAATCTTTTTGGCGAGCTCCACCGCGGCGTAGGAAACCGAAACCGCCGACGCTCCGAGCGAGGTTTCCCGCCGCACGCGCTTTGCCACCGCCAAAGCCTGGTTCACCACGTCATTCAAAGTGCCGTTCATCGCGCCTACGTTGCGCGCCGCGGCGTAGGCCTGCCTCAATTGTCCCAGGATTTGAGGCTCGCCCACGATCATGGAGTCGAGGCTTGACGCCACGCGGAACAGGTGCTTCACCACTTCTTCCTGCCGGTGGCGATAGAAGTATTGTGTGAAATTGCCCAGGTCGCAACGGTGGTGGTCCGCCAGAAACCGGCGAATGACCGGTTCGGCGTCGACTTCATCCGCGGCGGAAGCCGTTACTTCCACGCGGTTGCAGGTGGAGAGAATCATCCCCTCGCGGATTCCCTCGCGGTGCACTAGGTCGGACACGGCTTCGGCCAGGCGGGCTTCCGGGATGTTCATCTTTTCCCGGACGTCCACCGGCGCCGTGCGATGATTGATGCCCAAGAGGGTGAGGTTCATATTAGGAGCCGCTCCGCAGAGCGGGAATTTGGGCTTCGGGGGCGACTGCATTGGTAAATTCCGAATTCCGGATTCCGAATCTCACGGTGTTCCCCCGAGCTTTGGAAAATATCCATGCTCGCCGCTGAGCATGCTGGCGCCGACGAAAGTCACGAGAATAGCCGCGAAACCCACGATGGCGAAATATGCCGCGCGCCGCCCGCGCCATCCCCCGCTGACCCGAGTCGAAAAGAGCACCAGGTAGATGAGCCAGGTGAACAGGGAAGCCAGGATTTTCGGGTCAAACTCCCACGGGCCCTTCCACGTCCTGCTGGCCCACACAAATCCCGTCAGGATGCCGATGCTCAGAAAGGGCAGGCCAAAGAGCAGGGAGCGATAGTAGAGCTCCTCGCATACCTTCAGCGACGGCAGCCGATAATAAAATCCGCGCGGCTGCTTCGATTTCAGCTCACGCTCCTGAATCAGGTACATCACCGCGGCGACGAACGTGAGGAACAGCGCCGTGTAACCCAGAAAAATCGAACTGATGTGAACCAGCAGCCAGCCGCCGCGAAACGCGGAGGAATTAAACGAACTCTCCGGATGAAACGCGGAGATGAGCGTGAGCACGAACACCAGCGGCAGCATGAAAAGGCCCAGGGAAACGATGCGGTAGCGGAGGTAGACGAAGAAAAACGCCAGGGTCACCAGGAAGGCATAAAACGAGAGCGCGCTGCGAACGTCCGAGACCGGAAGGCGGCCGAAGCGAGCGGCTTCGATGAAAAGCGCGGCGGCATGCGCCGCCAGGCCCGCTCCCAGAGCCCCCAGCGAGGCCGGAGAAAGAGAGGGACGCCGCCTGACCACCGAGGGCACGATGAGCAAAATCCCCAGGGCATACAATGAGAGCGCCGTCCAAACGAAGGCGTCGTGCATAGTTGCTCCAAAACATTAACGGCTGGCTTAAGAATTATAACATTGCCGGAGCGCGGGGTAGGGTGAACCGGCCCGAACCGCAGTGTCTCAGTTTGAATTCTGTAGCAGCGGTCTATCGACCGTCGCAGGGGCTTGCCATGCCAAGACCCCTACAGTGCGACGCTCATCGAGCGCCGCTACAGAACGGCGCTGGTACAGAGCAGGACTGACTCGCGGGAAAAGGGTGCGGTTTTATGCTATCTGCTGTGGAAGACCTGTCCGACTTCCGTCAGGTTCTCCAATAATTCTGTGGTGCCAAACTCCTGGGACGTTCTGATCCGAACGGAAAACAAGTTGCGGGGATCCCGCGGATAGTCGATGGAATATTCCGCCTCGCCAAACAATGTCGAGAAAAGCATGAGAAGCTCCGGCTCCGTGGCGCTGCGGGTTTCCGCCTGGTTGGGGGCAAGCAGGCGATCGTTGATGGTCACTTCAATCTCGCGGCCGTTGAATTGGACTTTTCCGTCCAGCATGGGCTCAGACTCCAGCCGCTGGCACGCCTCGAGCGCGGCTTTCATGGCCTGCACCAGGCGGTCCTGGTTACTTCCTTCCAGTTCGGCCTTGCGATTGTAGCGCACGCCCAGCCTTCCGCCGGTATTGTCGAGGCTGTAGTTGCCCTCGTGCCCGACCAAGACCACTCCCGGGCCTGAACGCACATGGCGATAGTCGGCGACATCGAGCAGCAGATCGCCGCTCGATGGGGTTTGGATCCAATCGTGGAAGACGGGAACCACCGCCGCGAGGTCGATCTCCTCGGGGTTTTTCAAGAATAGCTTCACGTTGACGTGTTGAAATTCCATGTACTCCATCCTTTCACCTAAGCAACGCTGACCGTTCCCATGCGGTTGTAGCAGGCGTGGGAAGCGTCAATAAAAAGCTGCGCCTCATCGATCAGAAAGCGCGCCGAATCGGGATCCGTGGGTTTGCCGGCCTGGGCGTGGGCGGCAAAGAGATATTGGGCAAATTTTCCACCTACAAATTCGTTAAAGAATTTCTGCGTATCGTAGAAGCGCGCGGTGAATTCCCGCACGATGGCATCGGGGTTGTCAGGAATGTCCGGAAGTTCGAGCTTCACCAACGCCCTGGCCGCTTGAATCATGGCGCCGTAAGCCGTGCGCGCGGCTTGCTGGAAGGTGCCTTTCTCCAGTTGCACCTGGGCCTCGAACACTTTGCGCTCCGCAGCGGCGAGATCGAATTGAACCGCCGAAACCACCTCTCCCGCGCACTCGCCCACGGCATGGTCGCCCAGACTGAATTCGCGCGGGTCGCCCCAATCGCTGAAGAAGGAATTTCGAGACTCGTCGCCGGGCAGGCGGGTGAGATCCTCCAGCAGATTCTTGATTTCCACCTTACCAACGCGCTTGATGAATTCCTTGAAGTCCTCGCCGCTCTTGCGTTGGGTGACATATCGATCCGTCAAGCGCGTCACCACTTGCGGAATGTTTTTTGACGGAACAGCCACGATGGGTAGCCCATACGAGCCCACGTTGTTTCCCCACTCGCCGCCCAGAACCACCTGGTAGTGAGGAACAGCGTACCCGGCCATCTTGCGGCTCACGCCGTAAAAGCCCAGGTCGGCCACGTGGTGCTGGCCGCAACTGTTGAAGCAACCGCTGATCTTGATGTGCAGGTTTTGCACGGCGCGGTCCATGACAAAACTTTGCTGGGCAAGCCGGTTGCGCAGTTCGGCCGCCAAACCGCGTGACGAGGAGATTCCCAGCTTGCAGGTGTCCGTGCCGGGGCAAGTGACAACATCCACGATGGTTCCGGCGCCCGGATCGCCCAGCCCTACGGCATCGAGAGCCTCATAGATCTCGACGAGGTCGCGATTGCTCACCCAGCGAATCAGGAAATTCTGCTCCACGGTGGTGCGAAGGGTTTCCCGCGTGAAGCGGCGCACAATATCGGCGAGAGAGCGAAGCTGGTCCGCAGTAATATCGCCCAGGGGAAGCGTGACCGTGACGGTGGAGTAGCCTTCCTGGCGCTGCGGCCGGACGTTCGTCTCGCGCCAGCGATGGAAGTCTTCCGAGGCCGATTCGGGAGTTTCCCCGGGCGGGTGCAGGGGCTCTTCTTGCAATTTTTCCGCCCGCTCGATAAATTCTGTCCAGCGCGGATCGAAGGGCAGGGTGCGGCGCTCCTCCCAAACCAATTCCCGGAATTTCTCGATCCCCAGATCATGAACCAGAAACTTCATGCGCGCCCGGCTGCGATTTTTCTTTTCGCCCAGCCGTGCAAAAACGCGCGCAATCGACTGCGCGATGGGCAGCACCTCCTGAGGCGGAAGGAACGGATGGAAAAGCTTCGCCTGGTGCGGGACCGCGCCCAATCCTCCTCCCACGTACATGGCGAATCCGCGCGCTTCTTGTCCGCCCTCGGTGCGAGTCACGCCCACCAAGCCGATATCGTGCAGATTGGCCAGCCCGCAGGCATGCTGGGCGCAGCCGCTGAGCGAGGGCTTGAATTTCCGGCCGAAGCTCTGGCAATCCGGATGGCCGAGCAGGAATCGCGAGAGCGCTAGGGCGTAGGGCGTGACGTCAAAAACTTCATCGCGGCAAACACCCGCAAGAGGGCAGGCGGTGACGTTTCGCACGGAATTGCCGCAGGCCTCGCGCGTGGTGATCTTCGCCGCGGCCAGGCGGCGCATGATCGTGGGCGTATCCTCAATATGCACGTAGTGGAGTTGCACGTCCTGGCGCGTAGTGATGTGGGCAATCCCGTCGGAGTATTCCTCGGAGAGCTCGGCCAGGGTTTCAAGTTGCGAAGCGTTCAGGCCGCCGGCGGGAATCTTGATGCGCTGCATGCCCGGCGCGTCCCATAGCGTGTTGGGACCCTTGGTCAGGCGACCGGAGGGGTACTCGAATTCCTGCACGCGCTTGCCATTGTGCCGCTTGCCGTTGTCATACCGCTGGCCGTATACCCCGCGGCGCAGGCGAGTCTCCGCAACCACACGCTCGTCCAGCTTCCCCTGTTTTCTCAAGCCCAAATCGGTTTCATAGTTATCAATCTCATGGGCCAGTTCGGGCGGCATCCTGCTGGCGAGTTTTGTCTTCCATTGTGCGTTCGAAGCCTTCATTCCCCGTGCTCTCCAAAAACAAAAAACCCACTGCCGGAATCAGGTCCGACGGTGGGTTGGTTTTCGATCCGCTCTGTTTATCTAGCTAGGAAGCAAATCCCCCA
>JASHTO010000413.1 GCA_030040515.1 Terriglobia bacterium | reverse complement strand
CTGGCAATGGCTACCGGCATAGCGATGTCTCCGGCGGTGGTGAACCGGTTTCCGTGGTACGCGCGAATATTCGGTGGCCGGCAATCGGCCCGTTCAATCCACTTCCTGACTATGTTCAGCTTCCTCGCATTTTTGGTTGTGCACGTGACCCTCGTCGTGATGACGGGGTTCGCGCGCAATATGAACCACATTGTGATGGGCACTGACGATCAGCGTCCGATCGGGATGTACCTCGGATTCGTCGGAATCGGCGTGGTCGTGCTCTCGTGGGTCGTGGCGCACTACATTTCCTGGCACCATCCGCGTGGAGTGCAGCATGCCCTCAAGTCAGTGACCTATCCCATGCAGATTCTTACACTGAATCGGCTCCGGCCGCAGCAGAAGTACACGGAGAAGGAAATCTCTCCTTATTTCTGGCCCAATGGAAAGATGCCAATCCGCGATGACTGGAAGCGTCTGGCAGAGAGCGGGTTTGACGGGTTCCGGCTGAAAGTGGATGGGCTGGTCGAGAACCCGGTGGAGCTTTCTCTCGCCGACCTGGAGCGCCTGGGCGAGGTCGAAGACATCACGATGCACCATTGCATCCAGGGATGGAGCGGCATCGCCAAGTGGGGCGGAATTCCCATGCGGAAGCTTATTGAGCTGGTGCAGCCAAAACCGGAAGCGAAGGTTGTCGCCTTTTTCTCGTTTGGCGAAGCCCTTTATGGCGGACCCTACTACGACACACAACGCCTGGAGAACGTGCAAAAGCCGCAATGTCTGCTGGCATCGCGGATGAACGGGCAGCGGCTTCCGCAGGTGTACGGAGCACCCCTGCGTCTGCGAGCAGAAAACCAGCTTGGCTACAAGATGGTCAAATGGATCGAGCGGATCGAATTCATTGAATCGGAAAAATCGCTGGGCAAAGGAGAAGGCGGCAAAAACGAGGACGATGAGTATTTTGACTTGCTGCCGAATATTTGATGCAGGATCGCGATTCTTTCGCCCAGGAATATGCCGGCGCCGACCATATTTTTTCGTTCTACCGAAAGCTCCAGCTCGAATGGGGCATTCATTGTCACGGGTGCCGGAGTAATGCCTTTCGGGGTGCATCCAGCGATTTGGCTTACTGGCGTATGCCGCCTTCCCGCCCCTCGCCTGGCCAAGTCGTGGTGCGTTTCCAAGCAGGCCGTCTGGCTGGGGGTTGCTCAATCCAACCAGCAGGGGCCCCAAGGTCGGCACCGCCCCGCAACGGCACGCGGGCCTGGAAAAGCTCATTTGTAGCGTCGGCTTCCAGCCGTTATGCGATTACGGGCTCTCGCTGTTTCCGGTGCCCGGTGGCCCACCGGCTAGTTTGTAGTTCGGATCAGTGCTAGCTTCCCGATGGGGCCTTACACTTCTCGAGCGAGTGGTTGTTGTCCTTATAGCACTTGCCCGTGTCGTTCAGATCAGGCTTTCCGGGCGTAACGTGGCAGTATTTGCAGCTTTTGCCCTCTTTCTTGGAGTACTCCGGCTTGGCTATGGAAATCGAGATCATGGAACCGCTGATCAGTGTCAGCACAAATAGAACTCGGAACAACTTCATGGTACCCTCCCTAGCGTTTGGTTTTTGTAATTTGCAATCTCGAAAAAAATCGAGCAATTATAATACTAACCTTTAATCGGCACTCGCCGATCTAAGTTCGGTAGTGTCCCGGTTTGAATTTTGTGGCCAGCTTTGCACAACATAGCTCGGTTGTAGCGGCGATCTATGAGCGTCGAATTGTAGGGGCGAGGCGCCGCCTCGCCCCTATAGCGGGCACGCCATGGCGTGCCCCTACGGCGGTCGATAGACCGCCGCTACAGACTAAAGTTCAGGGCTGACTTTCACAGCCCTACTCAAGCACGGCGGACTTCCGCATTCCAGGACCCCGAACCGTGGGCGCGAAGATTGCACGCCGCTAATTCCCTCCTTCCAGTTCATGCAGAATCTTGGGATTCGGCTCATCCATGGCGAGAAGCGAGTGGCAGGCGTTGCAATCCTGCGTGATCTCACCACCGGCTTTCGACTTGTGATTGCCGTCATGGCAGCGGAAGCAGCCGGGAAAGTCGTTGTGGCCCAGATTATTGGGATACGTTCCCCAGGTGATGTTCATTTCGGGAAACACGTTACCCTGATAAATGTACAAGATACCTTTCGCAGCATCCTCAATCTGCGCGCGCTGCGAATTATAAATGGCGAAGTAATTCTTCCGATAGTATTCGCGCAAGGCCTGGGGCAATTCCGTCTCTGCCGCCAGACGGCTTGCGTATTTCCGCTTGAGAAGCTCGATTGCTTCCTTATGAATGAAGGGAAGCGAAGGGCTGATTCGCCCGGCCGCCATTTCCCGGTTCACGGCGCTTTCCGGCATATCGAAGGTATGCGTGGGGCGATTGTGGCAATCCATGCAATCCATGAGCCGCCGCTCGCCGTGCGCCAGCAGGTCGGGTTTGGGCGGAGTATCGGTTGAGGCGTACTCCGTAACAGTTCCATCCTGATTGCGATAACTCACCCAGGGGATTTCCTGACGCTTGGCGTCAGAGGCGAGATAAATGACCAAACCCAGATGGCGGCCGTGAATGCCCACCAGCTTGCTGTCCGGATTGCGGCCGCCGATGTGCATCAGCAGAACGTCTTTGGTTTCCGAATTCTTCTCATCGTCCGCGAACTTGGATTTAATCTCGAGCTTGTCGCCGGAAAAACGCTCAGGCCAATGGCACTGCTCGCAGGTTTCACGCGCTGGCCGCAAGTTGTGAATTGGAGTGGGAATCGGCCGGGGATAAAGATTGAAAGCCACTGCCAGAACCTGATAGCTGCCTGAGATTTTCGAGCGCACGAACCAAGGCGCTCCCGGGCCGATGTGGCATTCCACACATGCCACTCTTGCATGCGGTGAGCGTTGGTAGGCCGTAAACTCAGGGTCCATGACCTGGTGGCAAGTTTGCCCGCAGAACTGCGTCGATTCCATATAGACGGTTCCGCGGTAGCTGGCGATGGCGAAAATCGGCACATTGATGGCCGTCATGATGGCGACAAACATCACAGTATTGCGCAGTCCGCTCTCAGAAAAATTCACATTGGGGTATTTCGCGGGCAGTTGACCCGCCTTTCTTTTCCGGCGAAAATCCCGAGCAATGCCAATGGGAATCAAGACCAGCCCAAGCGCAAAGATTGCGGGCAGAATCATGTAGACCAAAATCCCCGCATAAGGATTGGGCTGGTAACCGAAGATCAGTGACGCGAAGGCAATGACCAATGTGATGCCCGACGTGGTGGCCAAAACCACTCCCGTCCCGCTGATCAAATTCCGGCTCAAATAGAAGGTCGGGCGAACGAAGGCCGAAATCCCTTCGCGCAGCCTTTCGCCTCTCCCCCGCGGGTTCTTCTTGCCTTCCTCTGCCGTAGCCAATGTTCCTCCTCCTTCTCGGACTTACCACTCAGTGATGCAGAGAAATTTTCTTCAGGCTGTGGATGTTGGGGGAGCATGGGATGCGGCCCCTTCGTCCCCCTTCGTCCCATTGGGCATTTCCTGCCCTGCGACCACCTTCGCTTCCGTCGCAACAGCCGCTTGCTGCGGTGGTTCTTCCGGTTCTTCATCTCGTACTTCATGCTCAGGCGCGCGACCGGTTAGAACCGTCCATT
>JASHTO010000412.1 GCA_030040515.1 Terriglobia bacterium | reverse complement strand
AGCCACACGCGTTTTGAGCCGAGCGGCTGGACGCCCAATCCCGAGATTCGCTATGCGAAGTCGGTGATGGATTACATCTTCCGCTGGCTGGCCCTGAAATTCCTGCCGCGCGATGCCCAGCCGCGCGAGGATGCCAGCGTGCAGTCGCTGAACGGCACGGAAGCCGAAAAGGCCACGGACTTGGCCGGCAAGTTTTCGCGCGCGACGACCGAACCGTCGCCGCAAAGCGGATTTGTATCTTCCATGAACCAGGGGGGACTGGTGGGCGTCAACAATAGCGACGACGCTCCCAGTTGCGCCGACTGCGGGGCCATTATGGTCCGCAACGGCGCGTGCTATAAGTGCCTGAATTGCGGATCGACCAGCGGGTGCTCCTAGAAAAATAGGATGCAGAACAATGTAGGGTTGGGGATGCTTCGTTCGCACACTGATTCGTAATTGAGGGGTTGGTATGTTGGCGAAGATGGAGAGATTCATAAACCTCACCGAGCAAAGGCTCGAGAACGCGGAATGGCGGATTCGCCAGGTCCCCGTTCCAAGGGCGAAACTCATCCTTTCTAAAGCCGCCGTCGAAGGTGGCCTGGCATTATTGGAGTCTAAGGGTGAGGGCGTTCCGATTGGTGGCCGTGACTTGGTCAAACGCCTGGAGCCGCTTTTCGTTGCAACAGGAGAGCTTGCCGTGGAGCATCTCGCCACGGTGGAATCCGCGTGCGAGTATCTCAAGAACCCTCATGAAAACGAAGCTGATGACCCCGCCGCCTACCTCGCAAGGGTTCAGGCGTTTGTGCAAGCCGTCCGCGTCCTCCTTGGCAAAAGGCAAATGCAGTGGATCGCCGGCGCCCCAATTGACCCTCGCTACGACTTTACGCCCCCGGCGCCCGGAGAGGAGTCTTGTGATTTCGACCAGGAACTGCAGGAACGACGCGACGCCTACAACGAGTGGGGGCCGGAGATTCGCAGGAAAGTGGCTGGGTAAAACTCGGTGGGAGTTTGGCAGCGGCCTTGCTCTTCGTGGGGTGTCGGGCAGGCGAGCATTTCGGTTCGGAACGTGAGGATCGCCCTAACCCGCTTTGAATAAGTACCGAATTGCTCTCGAGTTCGGTGTAGCTGGATGTGAGGGTAGGGCAATATTTTCATACACTGTGAGCTTCTTGCCGGGGGTGGCGGTGATTGGGGGCCGTTTTGAGCGCACTTAAAGCATGCCCGAGGAGGTTGGCGGATGTGCGCGCGGCGTTGCGCGCGATCTGCTCGACGGGCAAGGGGCGGTGCTGGTATTGCGACCGGCGGCTGCCGCATGTGGAAGAGGCCATCAGCTCCCACTGGGACGTGCAGCGCGTCGAGGGCGAGCGCGTTGCCAGCATCATCCTGGTTTGCCCGCACTGCCAGCACAAGCCCGAGGAAGTGGAAGTGTCCCACCACCCGGTCGCCGTGCGGGTTTGAGCCAGTGCGGCAAATCCCACCTGAGGCACGGTTCCGACCGGCACGCAAAAGCGTTTCCCTCTCCGTTATACTAATCCGTTGGGAGATCCCCCGGCTTTGCCGGAGGATGATTACTCAGCCGTTTGGCGCTTTGAGCCTTAAACGCGTCAACGGACAGGCGTCATCATGACCTTTGGGGACAGCGTGCTGCGGCGCAGGCAATTCTGCTTGCTTTGCGGCCAACTGTTGTTCGAGTTCTATCGCTCGCCCGACGGCCACTTCGGCTTGGTGGGCGACGTGAGCGCGCAATCCACAACGCGCGGACTCATAATGGGCTGCCCGACCTGCGGCGCGTGTTACCGCCTGCTGGACCGCGTGGATGCCGCCGGCCAGCCGGTGGAGAGGCTTTAAGGTTGTCGGTTTCCGGTTGCAACGGCCGGCACGCGGTTCGCAGAAATACCGCAAAATGCACTAAGGAGCAAGGCTGAGGACTGAACATTGACAAACCAAAACCGGTAGCCGAGAACCGAAAACCACTTTATGGCCGACGAAACCTTCCTGCTGACTCCCGAGAATGCGCGCGAATACTTGACCGAGCAGGGCTTCCTGCGCGCGGATGAGGAAATCACGATGAGTGCTCTGGGAGGCGGAGTTTCTAACGTCGTGCTGCTTGTGGAATGGCAAGAGCCGCGAGAACAGCGCTGGGTGATGAAGCAATCGCTCGAGAAACTGCGCGTTAAAGACGACTGGCGCAGTGAGCGTTCGCGCATTTACCGCGAGGCGCTGTCTCTTCGCCGGCTGCGTCCGGCGCTGGGTCCGGCGGCATTGCCAGAGGTCATCCACACCGACTTCAATCGCTTCCTCTATATCATGACCGCTGCGCCTGCCGGCTCTCAGGTTTGGAAGGATCTGCTGCTCGCCCGCCGCGCCGATTCGCAAGTGGCGCGCAACGCCGGCTTGCTGCTGGCCAAAATGATCAACGCTTCGCGGGACGACGAACTCCTAAATCCCGACTTTCAGGATCGCACCGTATTCGACCAGCTCCGCATCGATCCTTACTACCGCACCACCGCCGCCCGTCATCCGGAATTGCGCCGCGAATTCGATAACCTGATTGCGGCGACACTCGAAATCCGGACCTCGATTGTTCATGGCGATTACAGTCCCAAGAACATGCTGGTGCGCGGAGAGAACATCTTCCTGATTGACTTCGAAGTGGTGCACTGGGGCGACCCGTCGTTTGACGCGGCGTTCCTGATGAATCATCTCATCCTCAAAGCTTTTCACCAGCCTGTCGCCAGTCGGCAGTTTCTCGGTCTGGTCATTGACTTTTGGAAAAGCTTGTACGCCGCGCTTCGTCCCGACGCCGCTCCCGGCCTGGAGGCCATGACGCTTCGCCACCTGGGCGGGCTGATGCTCGCACGCATCGACGGGAAATCGCCGGTGGAATACATTCAGGACGAAGCCACCAAGGATCGCGTTCGGAAGGCGGCGGCGCAGATTTTGGTGGAAGGGCCGCGGACGCTGGAAGATGCCGTTGAGATTGTTCGAAGAAGTATGAAGGATGAAGGCCGAAAGTACTAAAATGGGAAGCGATGCGTTTCCCTCAATATGGGGCTTCGTTCAATTCAAGGTTGAAGGATGAAGTATGAAGGATGAAAGAGGGAAAACTTGGGACATTCGGGATAGGGTATTTCAGTATGCCCTGCGGGCGATCAAGTTTTACCGAGCGACTCAGGCACGCAAGGACGCTGTAGGGCGGATCTTGGGAAAGCAATTCCTGCGCTCAGCGACCTCGATAGGTGCGAATATTGAAGAGGCGCAATCAGGCGAAAGCCGCGCTGACTTTATTCACAAGTATTGCATTGCCCAAAAAGAGGCGCGAGAAAGCCTCTGTTGGCGTTGCTTGATCGCGGAATCCGGCGTTCTAAAGAAACCCCAACTTGATCCATTGATTAAGGAAACGAATGAATTGGTTTCGGTCATCACGGCAATCATCGTCCGTGCTAAGAAGAACAAACCGGGAAATGCCTAAAGGCTGATTGAAGGATTGAGACGGGTTTCATCCTTATATACTTCAGCCTTGTTTCGAAAGCCATATGCCAAAGATACAGACCATCCACGCAAGAGAGATTCTCGACTCCCGCGGAGATCCCACGATCGAGGTCGACGTCGTTCTCGACGACGGTGCTCGTGGGAGAGGCATTGTTCCTTCCGGCGCTTCGACGGGCAAGGCGGAGGCGCTCGAGTTGCGGGACGGCGACCCGAAGCGCTACCAGGGGCGCGGGGTTTTGAAAGCCATCGAGAACGTCGAGCAGGTGATCGCCCCGGCGGTGCGCGGAATGGAGGCGGACGACCAGGAGGCGCTTGACGCGCGACTGCGTGAGATGGACGGCACCGAGAATAAGCGCCGCCTGGGCGCAAACGCGCTTCTGGGAGTGTCGCTGGCCGCGGCGAGAGCGGCAGCGGCGTCGGCGGGTGTGCCGCTCTATCGCTACCTGGGCGGCGAAGACGCGGTGGAGCTTCCCGTTCCCCTCGTGAACATCGCAAGCGGCGGGGTGCACGGAGGCGGAAACATCGACTTCCAGGATTTCCAAGTCATTCCGCTGCGTGCCGAGCGGTTTTCGGAGGCCCTGCACGATGTGGTGCTGATTTACCGCGCCATGAAGGACGTGCTGAAGGCGCGCGGAGTCCATTCCGCGGGCGTGGCGGACGAGGGCGGCTACGCTCCGCGCCTGGAATCGAACGAAACGGGGTTTGAAGTGATGGTGGAAGCGATCGAGCGCGCCGGATTCGTGCCGGGCCAAGACGCGGCGATTGCTGTTGACGTCGCCGCCAGCCATTTCTACCGCCATGGGCGGTATCAACTTTCAACCGAACGCGAGGTGTGGAGTTCGGCAGACCTGGTGGAGCGGCTGGCAGCCTGGGCGGCGCGCTATCCCATTCTCTCGATTGAAGATGGCGTCGCCGAAGATGATGCGGCGGGCTGGAAGCTGCTTACCGAGCGGCTCGGCAAGCGCTGCCAGGTGATCGGAGATGACGTCTTCGTCACCCATCCCCGGCGGCTCGCGGAGGGGATGCGCGATGGAATCGCCAATGCTGTGCTCGTGAAGATGAACCAAATCGGTACGCTGAGCGAGACGCTGGAAGTTATCCGGCTCGCCCAACGCTCCGGTTACCGCACCGTGGTCAGCGCGCGCTCCGGCGAGACTGAAGACGATTCCATGAGCGACCTGGCGGTGGGCACGCGGGCGGGACAATTGAAGGTGGGTGCCATTACCCGCTCGGAACGCCTGGCGAAATACAATCGCCTGCTCCGCATCGAAGAACGCCTTGGCGACCGCGCGGTGTATCGTGGCGTGGAAGTGTTCAGTGGTTTCGAGAGGTAGCCTGGGCCTATTTTCGCCGTTGCGCACATGGCCGCAACCAAGCGGCACGCGGACATCTTGTCGGTGTGACAGGATCCGCTCGGCATCCGAAAAATTTTCTCCCCACCGAACCCCAAGGTTCCATTCTGCATCTTATTTCTGAGGCTTGCCGGTTTCGTTGAAATCGGCTTTCGGCCTGTTCTGCGGACTCTCAGCTTTGGAATATATGCGCTGAAGTTTGCGGGATTAACGAGAGCAACCGAAAGGCTGGCTTTCTGGTGTTTTCGGAAGCGCAAGACATTCCTTTGAGGTGAGAGGGTCGGGCCGCAGGTGTCCGAGAGAGCCCGGGCTAGTCCGGGCGGATTGCCGCGGTTTACCTCTCGAGAAAGGGTGGGGGCAACACAGGAAGCAGGCTTTACCTCAGATAACCCATAGGAGTTGACATGGCCCACTCGCCTTCCATTCAAGGACCCAGTTCCAATCCTCCCAGTTTTCGTCTCGATGTTAACCTCCATGATTTGCTGACCAAACCTTCCCAGCCGGCACTTCTTCCTCCTCCCCTGAAGCCCACCCGTGAAGCGCAGGTGTTGCCGGAGCCGGTATTTCCCCAGCGCCCGGAGCTGCTCGAGCCGACGCACCCGGCGGACTGGAATCCGCGCGAGCACCCCGAGAATCCTTACCGGCGACGTTGGACCGCGCCGCTGGTTTATCGCGCCATGACCGGCTGGCTGTTTCCCTACATCAAGTCGCGCGTGCTG
>JASHTO010000411.1 GCA_030040515.1 Terriglobia bacterium | reverse complement strand
TGCGCGGGGCGCGCGATTTCGAGAGCCGCGTCAAAAAGCTGGCGCTGATCGGCTGCGGAAAATTGGGCGAAGGGCTGCTGAGCGGCATGCTGGGCTCACAGCTCATTCCTGTGGAGCGCGTGGAAGCGACCGTGGCCCATCAGCCGCGCGCGGATTTTCTCGCCGAAAAGTACGGCGTGAAGGCGCACACGAATAATATCCAGGCAGTTAAGGGATCGGATTTAGTGTTAATTGTCTTAAAACCCCAGCAGGTGAAGGGCTTTCTGCACGAAGTGAAAAAGGTTTTGAACAAAGACGCGGTGATTATTTCCGCCGCGGCGTCCGTCACCACCGCGCTGATCACACGCGAGCTGGGCCGCCCGGCGCGCGTCGTGCGCGCCATGCCCAACACTCCCTGCCTGATTCGCCAGGGCATGACGGCGCTCGCCGCCAGTCCCGACGCCACCGCGGATGACGTGGCGCTGGCGAAGGAAATCTTCGGCTCCATGGGCCGCACCGTGGTGGTGGACGAGAAACATATGGACGCCATCACCGGCCTTTCCGCCTCCGGCCCCGCCTACGTCTACCTGATCATCGAATCGTTGGCGGAGGGCGGCGTAAAGCTCGGCCTGCCGCGCGAACTTTCCACGGAACTCTCCGCGCAAACGCTGCTCGGCGCTTCGTCGCTCGTGCTGCACACGGGCGAGCATCCCGCCAAGCTGAAGGACATGGTCACCACACCCGCCGGCTGCACCATTGATGGCCTGCTCGAGCTTGAAGAAGGCGGCCTGCGTGTCACCCTGATCAAAGCTGTAGTGCGCGCCGCGCAGCGGGCCAAGCAACTGGTGGAGAGCCAGAACTCGTAGATAAATTCTAAGTGTAATTTTTAAATTTAGCGTATTGTCTGACGTGGCGTCGAATTCGGCGGATGAATCGCATAGTGGTGTAATTTTTACACACTGTCCTTTGTTTTCAATAACTTCTCAGGAGGTTTCTTCATTTTTATTTTTCCCGCCCTTTTCAGCACATTGGCAGCTGACATGTGTAGGCTCTTAATCTGGTTGTGGCACCCAGCCGCGCAGGGATTGTCGAAGCGCAAGGGCATTCGTGGCTAGAAAAATGCCCCTGAGACGAGTCGGTTTGCCCGGTTACGCCAGTCTATACAGAGCGACATAAATTGTAGCGGCGCTCTACGAGCGCCGACCGGCAGTCATAGACCGCCGCTACAGCCAAGTATGCAAACACTTATGTCGTTCCGTATAGAAGCCAGGCTGCAATGCCTCGATAGCGCTTGCAAGTTCGCGCATAGACACCAATCCCCGGAGAAATATGAGCAATTTCAGGTCCAGTATCGCAGGAACTAACAGATCAAAGTTAACCCGTGAGACACGAAGCGTTTACAGGCCACCGTGCGCGATTTTGCCCAACCCTCCAGGCCATTAAAAAAGTATTGAATGTGGCTACCAAAGCTCTCTTGCAAGCGGATAGAACGCTGTGATAGCGTGCACAAAATGCAGACAGCACTGATAACGGGCACCAGCACGGGCATCGGGCGCGAAACGGCGCTGCACTTTGCTCGGCAGGGCTATCGGGTGTTTGCGGGGGCGCGCGATCCGGACTCGGTCGAGCGGCTTGCAGGCATCGTGCCCAAACGGCTGGACGTAGACAACGACGACGGCGTGCGCGCCTGCGTGGCCGAAGTTTTAAGCGAAGCCGGCGCCATCGACGTGCTGGTGAACAACGCCGGCATCGGCATGTCCAGTGCGGTGGAACTGGCGCCGCTCAAGCGCGTGCGCGCCGTGTTTGAAACCAACTTCTACGGTGCAGTCCGCATGATGCAGGCGGTTCTGCCCTCGATGCGGGAACGGCGCAGCGGCATGGTGGTGAATGTCACCTCCGTGATGGGGCACCTGACGCTCGGCTGTCATGGCTTTTATGCCGCCAGCAAATTCGCTCTCGCGGCGGTGAGCGAGTCATTGGCGATGGAGATGCGCCCGTTCGGAGTGCGCGTAGCGATCATCGAGCCGGGGGTGATCCTGACGCCGATCTGGAGCAAGGTAGAAGCCTGGATGCCGCCGGACCATCCCTACCAACTCGTGTTCCGGAGACTGCGGCGACTGTTTGATGCGCAGCGGGATGGTGGGACCCCGGCGGAGATTGTCGCCCAAGCAATCTATGATGCCGTGCAGGAAGGCGGGGCAAAAATCCGCTACCCCGTGGGTCTGGATGCCGAAGCATTTGTGAAAGTGCGGGATCGCATGACCGCTGCGGAGTGGGTGGAACTGCTCAGCGAACCGGATGAAGAGCGGTTTGTGGCACGCGCCGCCAAAGTGTTCGGGGCCGACCTCTATAATCCGCCGTCGCTCTATAAGAGGGCGGCGGGATAGGACTCACTCCCGTTACTTGGGGGCTGGGGCGGGAGCAGGCGCGTCGGTTGCGATGCCCAGATTCACTTTCTTGCTCCAGTTGATGCCTTGCTCCCAGGCGCCATCAATGGGGACAGACCACACAATCCGGCCGGGCAGCGGGCCCACATGGCGGTTGGGGCCGACGTAAAGTTCCACCATTACTTCTTCGTTCGCCTTGAAGGGCTTGCTGCTTTTAAAACACAAGCCGCGATTGGAAACATTGCGCGTGGTCGCGTACTCCTCCACGCCGTCTTTGTTTTGAACTTTAAGGGACATCCCGATGGGAGTGCGCTCGGACAAGCGCGCGCCCCGCGGCGCCGTCTCAGTCTTCACGGGAGATCTCCCCGCTTCCCCCTGGCCTTCAGGCGCCCCCGCCGTTTCGCCGCCAAAATAATCGAAGAAGTTTTTCTTGTCCATGTGGTGACTCCTGATTTAGCTGGCTGGCGTATCAATTCACATGCTGCAACTAACAATAAATAATATCACGCACAGGAGCAAAGTCACCCAAGGCAGAGATGCATTGTTGGCTTGGCGACCATCGGCGCCTTGGCGTCTTTGCGCGAGGTATTTTTCTGCCATTTTTCCACAACTTTGGTTTATCTGTGCGGCCCGGTGGCCACTTTGCGCCCAATCTGAGGGGCAACACCATTGAGTGCTTGCATGAAACACCATGCACGCATTACCAGGGGTTTGTCAAGTGCAAGGGCGGGGTGTGGGTGGGGTGACAGGGTGAGGGATTACATGGCAGTGGAGGTCAGGCCCCTTTGAGGGGCCGGCCGACATAAAGCCTCCTGCTTTGCCGGGAGATGATTACTTGACGAACCGGTGGCCGAACCCTAAGATGCTTCTCTGGAGATCAATTCAGCACCTTTCATGACAGGCGAGACAGTTACCCATTACCGCATTCTGGAGAAGCTGGGCGGCGGCGGAATGGGTGTGGTTTACAAGGCAGAAGACACCAAGCTGCGGCGCTTCGTGGCGCTCAAATTCCTTCCCGAAGGACTCGCCAACGATCCCCAGGCGCTGGAGCGTTTCCGGCGCGAGGCGCAGGCGGCTTCGGCGTTGAATCACCCCAACATCTGCACGATTTATGACATCGATGAGCATGCGGGCCGGCCGTTCATCGCCATGGAATTTTTGGAAGGCGAAACGCTGAAGCACCGCATCAACCAAAAGCCCGTCAAGATTGACGAGCTTCTGGACCTCTCCATCCAAATTGCCGACGCCCTGGATGCGGCACACGCTACGGGCATTGTGCATCGCGACATTAAGCCGGCAAATCTCTTTGTTACCAAACGGCGCCAGGCAAAGATTCTGGATTTCGGACTGGCCAAGGCTGCGCAGAAAGACGTGCCTTCCGGTTCGCAGGTCGCATCGCTCCCCACAGTGGCGGAGGAGCACCTGACCAGCCCGGGATCGACGGTGGGCACCACGGCGTACATGTCGCCGGAGCAGGCGGTGGGCGAAGAGCTGGACGCGCGCTCCGACCTGTTTTCCTTCGGCGTGGTCCTGTACGAAATGGCCACGGGAACGCTGCCCTTCCGGGGAGATTCCAACGTCGCCATCTTTGACGCTATTCTGCACAAGACTCCCACGGCTCCCGTGCGCATCAATCCCGATGTGCCGGCGGAGTTGGAGCGCATTATTTCGAAGGCGCTGGAAAAGGACCGCGACCTGCGCAGCCAGACCGCGGCGGAAATACGCGCGGATTTGAAGCGCTTGAAGCGCGAGCTGGATTCGGCCAAAACGCAAGCGGCGAGCCGAACGGACCTGTCTTCCGCAACTTCCGCGCCCAGCCCGCCTGCCGCAGCGGTAGAAAGCAGCAGGCCTTCTGCGGTTGTTGCACCCGCTTCCGCCGCCACCCCCGCAGCCGCTTCCGCCGCACCATCGGGCTCCGGCCCCGCGCAGGCGGCAGCGAGCAGCACAGGTGTCGCGGCTGCGACGATCGAACCTGCTCCCCCTCAGCCCGCAACGCGCAAAGGTTGGCTGGCGCCCGCGGCGATCGCCATGGTCATCGCGGCCGGCGCGGTGGCGTTCTACCTCTACCAGCATCGTGCGCCCAAGCTGACGGAAAAAGACACGATCCTGGTGACCGATTTCGTGAACACCACGGGCGACGGGGTGTTCGACGGGACGCTCAAGAGGGCATTGGTGGTGGACTTGGAACAATCGCCTTTCCTGAATGTATATCCCGACGCCAAAATTCAGGAGGCGCTGAAGTTCATGGGCAACTCGCCGGACACGCGCATAAGCAAGGAAATCGGCCGCCAAATCTGCCAGCGGGAAGGACTGAAGGCCACGTTGAACAGCAGCATCGCCAGCCTGGGCAGCCGCTATGTGGTCACGCTCGAAGCCGTGAACGTGCAGACCGGGGATTCCCTGGCAAGCGCGGAGGCGGAGGCCAGCAGCAAGGAGCAGGTGCTTGACGCGCTGGGCAAAGCGGTCTCCAACATGCGCGCAAAATTGGGCGAATCTCTGGCCTCGATTCAGAAATTCGATAAACCTCTCGAACAAGCCACCACGTCTTCCCTCGAAGCCCTTAAGGCATTCAGTCAGGGCCAGGAGCTGCACACCGCAGGCGATGACGACAAGGCCATCCCGTTTCTGAAGCACGCCGTCGAGCTCGATCCGAACTTCGCCATGGCTTATGCTACTCTGGGTATCTGTTATTGGAATGTGAACCAGGGTGAGGTGGCAAATCAAACCATCGCCAAAGCCTTCGAGCTTCGCGACCGTGCCAGCGAGCGGGAAAAGCTTTACATCTCCGCTCACTATTACGAAGAGGTCACCGGCGAACTGCCCAAAGTGATGGAGACCTACGACCTGTGGAAGGAGACGTTCCCGCGCGACAATGTCCCTTATGACAACCTGAGCCTGGCATACAACAACGCCGGGCAATACGAGAAATCCATTCCTATTGAACAAGCTGAATTAAGCCAGGTTGACGCAAAAGACGGCTACGCCTATGCGAATCTCGCAGACGCTTATTTCTGCTTGAATCGCTTGGACGAAGCGCGGGCCGTTTTGGACCAGGCGGCTGCCCAGAGGGTTGAGTTCGTGTCGTTTCATGCAATTCGCTACGCCATTGGCTTCCTTCAGGACGATGCGGCAGCAATGCAAAGGGAAGCGGATTCGGCAAAAGGGACTTCACACCAGGGCAGCGCTTTGGAAGGTGAAGGTATGGCATCAGCTTCACGAGGAGAGCTCCAAAAAGCCCGGGGGCTTTTCCAGCGTTCGATCGAATATTCGAAAGCCGCGGGCCGGCAAGGCGCGGTTGCTGATGCGAGCTCGATGTGGGCCATCGATGAAGCGTTGATGGGGCACTCGCCGGAAGCGCGTGCGCACGCTGCGGAGGCCCTGGAGACCGGGCACGAATCGCTTCCAACGGGCCACGCCGCTTTGGCGCTGGCTCTAGCGGGAGACTCCCTGAAGGCCGAGTTGCTCGCAGAGGAATTGGCAACGCGTTATCCGCAGGACACGCTGGTTCAGGCGCTGGAGGTTCCCTCGGTCCGCGCCGCCGTCGCAATTAACCGCCATCAGGCTGATAAAGCCGTCGATTTCCTGAGGGCCTCCGCCGAATACGAGTCTGCCCCAGGAGGGATAAACACCATATACCTCCGCGGATTGGCCTACCTTGACGCGCACCAGGGAGCGCCCGCTGCTGCTGAGTTTCAGAAATATCTGGACCATCCTAGCCTCAATCCCCT
>JASHTO010000410.1 GCA_030040515.1 Terriglobia bacterium | reverse complement strand
TGGCGCGCCTGCCATTTTCCATCAAAGTTCTTTTGGAATCTCTGTTGCGAAATTGTGACGGCACCCTGGTGACGAAGGAAGACGTGGTCGCGCTTGCGGAATGGAACACCAAGGCGCCCGCCACGCGCGAAGTGCCCTTCAAGCCCGCGCGCGTGATCCTTCAGGATTTTACCGGAGTGCCCGCCGTGGTTGACCTGGCCGCCATGCGAAGTGCGATGCAGCGGCTGGGCGGCGACCCGGCGAAAATCAACCCGCTGGTTCCCGTTGACCTGGTCATCGACCACTCCGTGCAGGTGGATTTCTTCGGCAATCCGGCCGCGCTCGAGCGCAACGCCGAAATCGAATTCGAGCGCAACCGCGAGCGCTACGAATTCCTGCGCTGGGGACAACAGGCTTTTACGAATTTTCGCGTGGTCCCGCCCGCCACGGGCATCGTGCATCAGGTGAACCTGGAATTCCTGGCCAAAGTCGTGTTGATGCACAAGACCGCGACGGAGACCGTCTTGCTTCCGGACACTCTGGTCGGCACCGACTCCCACACGACGATGATCAATGGCTTGGGCGTGCTCGGTTGGGGCGTGGGCGGGATTGAAGCCGAGGCCGCCATGCTTGGCCAGCCGTATTATTTCCTGACGCCCAAGGTGGTGGGCTTCAAAATGAAGGGCAAGCTGCGCGAAGGCGTCACGGCCACGGACCTGGTGCTGACGGTCACGCAGATTCTGCGCAAGAAGGGCGTGGTGGATCAGTTCGTGGAATTTTTCGGCGACGGCCTTTCGGAAATGGCGCTCGCCGACCGCGCCACCGTGGCGAACATGTCGCCCGAATACGGCGCGACGATGGGTTTTTTCCCCATTGATGGCGAAACGCTGCGCTACCTTCGCCAGACCGGCCGCACGCCCGCCGAAGTCGACCGCGTGGAGCGTTACGCGAAGGAGCAGGGAATTTTCCGCACCCACGAAACTCCCGATCCGGAATTCACCGACGTTCTGGAACTGGATCTTGCCACGGTTGAGCCCAGCCTCGCCGGCCCCAAGCGCCCGCAGGACCGTGTGCCGCTTTCGCAGATGAAGCAGACGTTTCGCCGCGCGCTTCGGGCGCCGGTCAAGGAGCGCGGCTTCGGCCTCTCCGCGGAAGACGCCGCCCGCAGCGCCAGCGCGAAATTTAACGGAACGAAATCCGAGTTGCATCACGGCGCGGTGGTGATCGCGGCGATCACTTCGTGCACCAACACCTCCAATCCTTCGGTGATGCTCGGCGCGGGCCTGCTGGCCAGGAAGGCGCTGGAAAAGGGCTTGCAGGTTCCACCCTACGTCAAGACCAGCCTGGCTCCCGGTTCGAAAGTGGTGACGGAATATCTAAAGGCCGCGGGCCTGCTTGAATCGCTCGCCGGCCTGCGCTTCGATCTGGTGGGTTACGGCTGCACAACCTGCATCGGCAACAGCGGGCCGCTGCCGCCGGAAGTTGCCGGCGCCGTAAACGAAGGCCAGCTTGTGGCCGCCGCCGTGCTCTCCGGCAATCGCAATTTTGAGGGCCGCGTGCATCCGCAGGTGCGCGCCAATTATCTGGCCTCGCCGCCGCTGGTGGTGGCTTACGCGCTGGCCGGAACCGTGGATATCGACCTTGCCACCGAGCCGTTGGGTAAGGACCGCGAAGGCCACGACGTCTTTCTGCGCGACATCTGGCCGACCCAGGAGCAGGTAAGTGAAACGCTCGCGCGCGCGGTGCGTCCCGAGATGTTTCGAGAGAGTTACCGCGACGCCTGGAACGGCAATCCCACTTGGAACGCCATTCCCGTGGCCGGCGGCGCGCTTTACCCCTGGCGCGAAGATTCGACTTACATCCAGGAGCCGCCGTTTTTCACCGGCCTCGCGCCCAATCCCGGTTCGATCGGTGACATCCGCGGCGCGCGCGTGCTGGCGCTGCTGGGCGATTCCGTCACGACCGATCACATCTCTCCCGCCGGGGATATTCCCGTCGACGGCCCGGCCGGCCGCTTCCTGGTTGAGCACGGAGTCGTGAAGAAGGATTTCAATTCCTTCGGCTCGCGGCGTGGGAACGATCGAGTGATGGTGCGCGGCACGTTCGCCAATATTCGCCTGAAGAATTTGCTGGTGCCGGGCACGGAGGGCGGCATCACGCTGCACTTTCCGGGCGGCGAGCAGATGAGCATCTACGACGCGGCGATGCGCTATCGCCAGGAAGGCGTGCCGCTCGTGGTGCTGGCGGGGAAGGAATACGGTTCCGGCTCATCGCGCGACTGGGCGGCGAAGGGGACGCTGCTGCTCGGCGCGCGCGCCGTGCTGGCGGAAACCTACGAGCGCATTCATCGCAGCAACCTGGTAGGAATGGGCGTGCTGCCCCTGCAATTCCGCGAAGGAGAAAGCGCCGCGACGCACGGATTGACCGGGCAGGAAATTCTCGATGTCACGGGCCTCGGCGACTCCATCCGTCCGCGCTCGCAAGCCCTCATCACCGCCACGGCGCCCGATGGCGCAAAAAAAAGCTTCGCCGCTGTCGCCCGTCTCGACTCTCCTGTGGAAGTGAATTATTACCGGAACGGCGGCATCCTGCCTACGGTGCTCCGCAGTTTGCTGAAGACGGCGTGATGGGGCTGCCCTCTTCAAGCGCGGAAGACCATCAACATGTCCACACTTAGCCGCACAGACGCGCTCCCGATGCGGTCAAAGCTGAGCGTGCATCCGGGCTTCTGGGTTCCGGCGCGCCAGGCCTTCTGGCTGGCGCTCGAGGAACTGCGCACCCACAAGCTGCGGTCGTTCCTCACGCTGCTGGGCGTGGTCATTGCCACCACCACGTTGATCGTCGTGATGTCGGTGGTGAACGGCATGAACATCTACATTGCCACCAAAATCGCCAACCTGGGAACAAACACCTTTGTGCTTGCCCAGTTCAAATGGGCGCAGGGATACGAAAATTATCTCAAAGCTTTAAGGCGCAATCGGCCGATTCGCCTGGAGGAATACGAGTACTTGCAGGACACGCTCGCGGGCTACGAGGCCATCAGTGCCATCGCCACGCCGCAGAACGGGCCTGAGGCACGCTACGCCGGCCATTCCATCAGCGAGGTCACGCTGAACGGCGTCACCGCCAGCCACGCTTACATCGGACGGGAAAAAGTTGCGTGGGGGCGCTATATCACCGACCAGGATTACCATCACAACACGCGAGTCTGCTTTATCGGCCAGGATATTGTTGACAAGCTGTTTCCCACCGTTGATCCCATTGGCAAGGAACTGACCGTGGGCGGACACAATTTCACCGTGGTGGGCGTGGCGGAAAAGGTCGGCACCAGCTTCGGCGTCAGCCAGGACAATTTCGTCTTCATCCCGCTCGGCACGTTCCGCGATCTGTTTATGCCGAACCTGTCTCTCCTGGTCTTCATCAAGGCGCCGGATTCTCAGCACATGATGGAACTGGAGGACGAGGTTCGAGTCCTCATGCGCGCGCGCCGCCACATTCCCTATCAGGAGGACGACAACTTCGGCATCAACGCCTCGGAAACGCTCATGGCGGCCTGGCAGAATCTGACGGGCACGATTTTCGCCGTCACCATCGGCATCGTGGCGGTGTTCATGGTGGTGGGCGGAATCGTCATCATGAACATTATGCTGGCCACGGTCACCGAGCGCACGCATGAGATCGGCATCCGCAAATCCGTGGGGGCGAAGCGCACCGACATCATGTGGCAATTCCTGATTGAGGCCGCGGCGCTGGCGGGCCTGGGCGGCCTTCTCGGCGTGGCGTTTTCCTATGGAATTGCCTGGCTGGTGGCGCTGGTCTTCACTGCTGAGGTGCCCACCAGCGCGGTCATCGTGGGCGTTTCGCTCTCGATTTTGGTGGGATTGTTCTTCGGAATCTACCCCGCGCGCCGGGCGGCGGAGCTCGATCCCATTCAAGCCTTGCGGGCCGAGAAGTAGAGTGATCTTAGAGGGCAGAATTGATATTTGAATGATCTCCCCTCGCCCCCGCAGGGGGTGAGGGGGCACAAAACTAGCATGACCACTTCCTGGAATTCGGTTGGCGAAAACCTTCGCCTGGCGCTCGATACGCTGCGCGCGCACAAGTTTCGCTCATTCCTCACCGTGCTGGGGGTTTTCATCGGCACCACGACCGTCATCATGGTGGCTTCCATCATTGCCGGGCTCGACAAGCAGTTGGTGGACGCGGCCGAGCAATTCGGCACGCGCGTGGTTTGGATCTATAAGCTGCAAATGGGCGCTCCGCACAAGCTGACGCGTGAGGAACGCCTGCGCAAGCCTCTGACTTACGACGACGCCCAAGCCATCAAGGAGCTCTGCCCGGACGTTGAGGAAGTGTCGCTCGCGATCTTCGGCGAGCTGGAGGAGTTTGGATTGCCTCCGACGACGGCCCGCTACAAGGGGCGCGAGATGGCGGGCGCGCAATTCATGGGCGTGGACGCGGCCTACCTCTCCATTTCCAATTCTTCCCTCGCTGACGGGCGATTCTTCACCTCGACGGATGATCTCCACCGCCGCGATGTTGCCGTGATTGCCGCCAACGTGGTTCAGCAGCTCTTCGAGCACGAGGATCCCGTGGGTAAAACGCTTGACGTGGATGGACACGCTCTGGAAATTGTCGGAACGCTGCACAAATACAAGGGTTTCCTGGGCGACAGCCCCGACGATCGCGACATTTTTGTGCCCTACTGGACTTACAAGAAATTCTATCCCGCGGCGAAAGACCATTTCATCAGCGCCTTGGCCGCGCGCGGACGCATGGATGAGGCTCAGGATGAGATTCGCGGCGTGCTGCGCCGGCGTCGCCACGTGGCTCCGAGCGATCCGGACAATTTCGGCATCTCCACGGCGGATTCGTTCATCAGCGATTTTCGCGCCATCATCGGCTCCGTGGCGCTGGTGATGGTGGTGATCTCGTCCATCGGATTGCTGGTGGGCGGCATCGGGGTGATGGACATCATGCTGGTGTCGGTTACCGAACGCACGCGGGAAATCGGCGTGCGCAAGGCCGTGGGGGCGCGGCAACGCGATATCGCCTGGCAATTTCTGTTGGAAGCCATCGCCCTCACCGGCAGCGGCGGGCTGATGGGAATTACCTTCGGCTGGCTGTTGAGTTTACTTATTCGAGTTCTGGTGCCCAGCCTGCCTTCCACGGTCCCACTCTGGTCGGTCGTTGCGGGGTTCGTGGTATCGACAGGAATCGGTTTGTTCTTCGGCTTGTGGCCCGCCTTGAAAGCCGCGCGCCTCGACCCCATCATCGCGCTGCGCTATGAATAGGATAGCTGGGAAACCGCGCAAATCTCTCCTTGTCACGCGGATTCCTGCCATACTATCCTTTTCCGTTTCGGCGAGCGCCGTGGGAAGGCGCTATAGCGTGGGTCAGAGATTCCAACTAAGGGAGGGCGAAACCGCCCATGAGTGAATACAACGGAAACCCGGTTCCGGCGGAAGGCCAGACCATTACCTATGAGAACGGGGCGTTCGTGATTCCTGACCGGCCGGTGATTCCCTACATCGAAGGCGACGGCACGGGGCGCGACATCTGGAAAGCCTCGCAGCGGGTTTTTGATGCGGCCGTGGAGAAGGCTTTTAAGGGAAAACGGCGCATTGTGTGGTACGAAGTCTTCGCGGGTGAAAAGGCCTTTCGAAAGTTCGGCGAATGGCTGCCGCAGGGCACGCTCGACGCCATCAAGGAATACCGCATCGCCATCAAAGGTCCGCTCACTACCCCCGTGGGCGGCGGGATTCGCAGCCTGAACGTGGCGCTGCGCCAGTTGATGAATCTTTACGCCTGCTGGCGCCCGGTGAAATTTATTCCCGGCGTGCCTTCGCCCGTCCGCCACCCCGAGCGCATGAACATCATCATTTTCCGCGAAAACACGGAGGATGTTTACGCCGGCATCGAGTGGCGCGAGGGCGCTCCGCAGGCGAAGCGTGTGATCGAGTTCATCAATGCCCTCTTGAAGGAAGACAACAACAAAAAGCAGGTGCGGCTCGACTCCGGCGTGGGCATCAAGCCGATTTCCATTACCGGAACCAAGCGCCTGGCCCGGCGCGCCCTGCAATACGCAATCAACAACGCATTGAAGACGGTCACGCTGGTTCACAAGGGAAACATCATGAAGTTCACCGAGGGCTCATTCCGCGATTGGGGTTACGAGCTGGCGAAGGAAGAATTTCGCGCGCAGATCGTGACCGAGCGCGAGAGCTGGATTCTGGGCAATAAAGACAAAGACCCGAACCTCTCCATTGAAGCCAACGCCGCGATGGTGGAGCCCGGGCTCGAAATGGCGAGCGAGGCTTTCAAGCAGCAGGTGGCGAAGGAAGTGAAGGACTGCCTGGACTCGATTTACTCAACGCACGGCAAAGGGCAATGGAAAAACAAGATTCTGGTGAACGACCGCATCGCGGACTCCATGCTGCAACAAATCCTGACGCGCGCGGATGAATACCAGGTGGTGGTGACGCCGAATTTGAACGGCGATTACCTTTCCGACGCCTGCGCCGCGCAAATCGGCGGGCTGGGCGTGGCGCCGGGCGCGAATATCGGCGACGGTTACGGCGTGTTTGAGGCCACGCACGGCACTGCTCCCAAATATGCCGACAAGGACATGATCAATCCCGGTGCGGTGATCCGCTCTGGCGCGCTGATGTTTGAATTCATGGGCTGGCCGGAGGTGGGCAAAATGATTGAAGACGCGCTCGCCGCCACGATTTCGCAGCATCGCGTCACCTACGACCTGGAACGATTGATGCAGATGGAAGAGATCAAGGATATCAAGACGCTCGGCACCAGCGCGTTTGCCGGCGCGATTATTGAGAATATGTCGAAGCACGACAGTTGATCGAAGACTGGTTCACACAGAGCTCACAGAGTTGAGATCGAAGAGGCCACAGAGAGGATCCCCTTCTCCGTGTCCTCTGTCCCCGATTGCGAAGTGATCTGGGCGCACAGGTCTCTGTGCTCTCCGTGTGAAACGTTTTTTCTGTCGGTTTGCTCTGGAAAACGAACTCGTAATTCATTTTTGCAGCATTTGGAGGATAGGATGCGTAAGAAAGTTACGGTGATTGGGGCGGGGAACGTCGGCGCGACGGTCGCCCATCGCCTGGCGGACAAACAACTCGCAGACGTTGTGCTGATCGACATTCTGGAGGGCATCCCGCAGGGCAAGGGCCTTGACCTGCTGGAAGCGGGCCCTATTGAAGGCTACGACGTTAACATCAAGGGCACGAACGACTACTCCGATACGGCGAATTCCGACATCGTGGTGATGACGGCGGGATTCCCTCGCAAGCCCGGCATGAGCCGCGACGATCTGCTGAAGGCCAACTACGACGTGGTGAAGGCGGCGGTCAGCCAGGCGGCAAAAGTGTCTCCCAATTCGATTTTGATCGTCGTCACGAACCCGCTCGACGCCATGGTTCAGACCGCGCTGCGCGTGAGCGGGTTCCCCAAGAACCGCGTGATCGGCATGGCGGGCGTCCTCGATTCGGCGCGCTACCGGACGTTCATT
>JASHTO010000409.1 GCA_030040515.1 Terriglobia bacterium | reverse complement strand
CCGGCAACCCCGCCAACTGGAACTCGACCGGGCCGGCTCCTTTGGTACCCTCCACCAGCGGTGCGTCATGCTTCTTCCAATCGTGCTCGCCGTGACAATCGAAGCAGCCGAGATTCTCCACCAAGTATTGACCACGAGCCATGCGCTCCGGAGTCGGCTGGAACTTGCGGTCGGTCAGCGGGCGCGCCTTGGGCCCGATAAATGGCCGCCAGCCGATGGTGAGTGAGATGCCTACGGAGAGAAGCAGGAGAATTGCGAAGAGCGCAATGCCGGCAAATTTCAAGAATCGTTTCATGAATGCAGCCTCCCGGTACACTTTGGCAAATCGCAAAATATCAATTCGGGCGTCAGCGAATGAGCCGCCCCCTTTTCTGTTTGAACGGCGTAGTGGACCACTTCGGAAGCTGACTGGTGGTTCTGAAGCGTCGCCTATCCTAACACCGGGAGGGTGAGTTGGGACAATATAAAACTGAGCGCGGGGATGCGCCGCTCAAGCGGTTGATTGCCGGCCACGTCATGCGTCTCAGGCCACGCGGCTTGTGCCCGGGCATGGACAGGTCAAACCCTGCAATGTACCCTCGCGCATCCAATCGGCGCTTGTCTTCAACCGTTCTTCCAGCATATGCTCTGGACAAAAGCAGTCGTCTGGAGAAACGAGGAGGCGCTCATGAAGAGGGCTCGGTGGGCCATCACGGCATTTCTTGCAGCCTGCACGTGCGGCGCGTCCTTCGCGCACGCTTCCAATAAGCCCGTAACCCGCGACGATATTCTTTACCTCCTCAACAATTACGTGCCCAGCAAGAGCGTAACGGACCTGGTGAAAGACAACGGTATCGATTTCGAGCCGCAGGAAGACTATCTGAAGAAGGTCCGGGCCGCCGGAGGGAAAGACGATCTCATCGGCGCGTTAAAAGCCGCACATGGATCGGGCGCGCCGCCCGCCGTGAGCCCGAGCGGCGGCGATTCCGGATATCAGCAACACCTGGCGCGAGCGTTGCAGTTCGAAAAACTCGAATCCTACGCAGAGGCCGAGCAGGAGTATCGCGCCGCGCTGGCTATTCAACCCCAGAACAGCACCCTGCACGTGGGCCTGGGCCGCGCCCTCAGCAAGCAGGAGAAGTGGGATGACGCCCTCGAGCAGTATCGCGAGGCGATTTACGTGGACCCGAAGTCGGAGGAGGCTCACGCCGCGCTCGGTCTGGCGCTCGCTCTGCGCGGGCAACCCACCAATGCCATTGCGGAATTGCGTGAGGCGCTGCAATTGAATGCCCACGACTTGCAGGCACGGAACATTCTGGCCGCTTCGCTTTTCAACACCCACGACCTGGACGGCGCACTCAAGGAGCTTCACAAAACTGCGGAGATGGCTCCGGACACGGCCATGGGCCATTACGCGAGCGCCCAAATCCTGCTGCTCGAAAAGAAGGATCCCGAAGGCGCCATCGCCGAGTTTCGCCAGGCCATCGAACTCGATTCCTACACCTGGTTTCCGCACAATGATTACGCCAATGCGCTCGCCACCAAGGGCGATTTGGACGGTGGAATCTTTGAATATCGCCAGGCTCTGCACTTGCAGCCGGATTCGGTGGTGGCCCATTCCAATCTCGGCCTGGCGCTCGCGCGAAAGGGCGACCTGGACGGCGGCATGAGGGAAGTTCAGAACGCCTTGAAGATCAATGCCCAGAATCCCCAGCCGCATTTCGTGAAGGGTCTGATTCTGGCCATCCAGAATAAACCCACGGAGGCCATCAGCGAGTATCGAGAAACCATCCGCTTGGACCCCAAATTTACTTATGCGCACTTTCTGCTCGGCGGGGCACTGGGCGCAAACGGCGATTTGGCCGGGGGCATCAGCGAAACGCGCGAAGCCATTCGCCAGGATCCCACCAACGAATACTTCCACAGCCAGCTCGGCGTGTGGCTCTACCGCCAGGGTGATCTCGCCGGCGCGGAGGCCGAATACCGCGAGGCGGTGCGCCTGGATTCCAAGTACGCCATGGGCCACGCCAATCTTGGTTCAGTTCTTCTGGAGGAACACAACCTTACCGAGGCGGTGAAGGAGATTTACACGGCATATCAGCTCGACCCCCAAAATCCTCAAATCAAGGCGCTTTACCAGAAGTACACCGGCGGGCTTTTTGGATCGTCCACGCCTGCGCACTAATCGGCTTCATTCAAAAAATCAAAGAGGGCGGCGAGATCCTCAATCGCAAGCTGCTCGGCGCGCGCATTGGCGGGCTTGCCGGATTTCTGAAGCGCTTCCGTAATCCTCCCGCGCGAGTAACGCCACGCCAGGTTGTTGAGCAGGTTTTTCCGCTTCTGCGCAAAGCAGTGCTTGGCAAATTCCAGAAATTCTTCGTGCTTTGAGGCCGGCCAATGCTCGAACCTGGGCCGAACCTGAAATGTCACCAGCGCCGATTGCACTTGGGGAGCAGGGGAGAAGGCTCCGGGCGGCACGTCCAGCGCGATTTGCGGCTGCGAGTAGATTTGCGTGGCGACGGAGAGGTAGCCGTAATCGCGGCCCCCGGGCCCGGCGGTCAGGCGCTCCGCCACTTCGCGCTGCATCAGCAACCCCATGGCGCGAATCGAAACCCGATGCGCGAAGAGGTGATGAAGGATGGGTGAGGTGATGTAGTAGGGGAGATTGCCGAAAACAAACGCTGGAGAAACGCCCTCCCACCCGCAGAGGCTGGTGAAATCCACGCTGAGCACGTCGGCGGAGATAATTTCAACCTTTGGATTTTCACGGAATTCCTCCCGCAGAATTCGCACAAGATCACGGTCGATTTCGATGGCAATCACCTTGCGAGCCTGCCTTACCAGCAGGGAAGTCATGGCGCCGCGCCCTGGGCCGATTTCGAACACTAAATCATCCGGCTGGATGGCGAGCGCTTCGAGAATTCGGGTTCGGTACTGCGGATCGTGGAGAAAATGCTGCCCAAGCTTGGGGCGGCGCTTTTGGTTGTTGGATTTTCGCTTTGGGATTTTGGATTCACCGTCCGTTTCTGAGTCGAATCATAGCACGAGCTTGGTGAGTAAAAGCATTCACCACAGAGATCACGGAGGCACACAGAGAAAACCCTCGGTGCTCCTCTGTGTGCTCTGTGGTGAGAAGGTTTTGCCGGACCCAATAGGGCACAATGATGCCGGCAGGGTGTCCAAATGTGCGCCTCCATGACCACCGGTCCTTGACAATGCAGGGGGCATCCTCTAACGTAACGAAGTTTGATCTCCTTATTCTCTGGGAAGGAGTGACGGCGTGAAAGTTGCGTTCGTCGCGTCGGAAGGCGTCCCGTTTTCCAAGACCGGCGGGCTGGCAGACGTGGTGGGCGCGCTACCCAAGGCGCTCGCGGCGTTGGGCCACGATGTGGAAGTCATTTTACCCCGCTACCGCTCCACCCCGGCGGGCGCCGCCGTGCCGCACGCGCAGAGCCTCACCCTGCCGCTCGGGATCGGTTTCAAATTCGCCGCCGTGCAGGACGCCGGACGCACCCAGCAGGTGCAGACCTTCCTGGTCGATTGCCCCGAATATTTCGACCGCGACGGCCTTTACCAGCAGAACGGCGCCGACTTTGCAGACAACGCCCATCGCTTCGCGGCTTTTTCAATGGCGGCGCTGGAATTTTTGAAGCGCCAATCGGCTCCTCCCGACATCATTCACTGCCACGACTGGCCAACGGCGCTGGTTCCCGTCTATTTACGCAATCTTTATGTGGGCGACCGGTATTTTGGCAACACCCACGTGGTGTTCACGATTCACAATATGGGTTACCAGGGGATTTTCCCTCCCCACTTTCTTCCGCAAATCGGGCTGCACGCCGGCCTGTTCACCATTGACGGTTTGGAATATTATGGAAATGTGAATCTGCTTAAAGGCGGTATTATCTTCTCGGATTTCATCACCACCGTCAGCGGCAAGTACGCGGAAGAAATCCAGACCCCCGAGTTCGGTTGCGGCCTGGAGGGCGTCGTCCGGTCGCGCGCCGGCCATTTGCAGGGGATTCTGAACGGGGTCGATTATCAGGAGTGGGATCCCGCCACGGACAAGCTCCTGGCGGCCCATTACACGCCCGCGGATTTGAAGGGAAAGACAGCCTGCAAGAAGGCATTGCTTGAAAAGATGGGCGTGGCCGCCCCGGCTCTCACACGCCCGGTGATCGGAATCATTTCGCGCTTCGCTTCGCAAAAGGGATTTGACCTGATCGCCTCCATTTCCGAGCAGTTGGCCGCGTTGGACGTTTACATCGTGGCGCTCGGAACGGGCGAGCGCGCGTTTGAAGACCTGTTCCGCACCCTGGCGGCGAAATACCCGGAGAAATTCCTGGTGAAAATTGCCTACGACAACGCCCTGGCACATCAAATCGAGGCCGGGTCGGACATGTTTCTGATGCCTTCGCGATATGAGCCGTGCGGGCTCAATCAGATTTACAGCCTGAAGTACGGCGCCGTGCCCATCGTGCGCGCCACGGGTGGCCTGGACGACACCATTGATCCCTTCGACGGAAAAGCCGGCACGGGTTTTAAATTTCAGGACTATTCGCCCCAGGTCCTGCTGGCAACCATTCAGTCCGCGCTCCACGCTTTCAAAACCGGAAGCCCCTGGCGCACCCTGATGCTGAACGGCATGAAGAAGGATTTCTCCTGGGCGGCCTCGGCAAAGGCTTATGCCAGGATTTATGAAGGTCTGCGGAAGCCCGAATCCCGGACGGCACAGAAAGCATGACCATACCCCGGAGGTTTTTGAAAATGGCTGGAAGTCATACCCTGGAATTTACCGATCAGAATTTTGAGCAGGACGTGTTGAAGTCTGCCGAACCCGTGCTGGTGGATTTCTGGGCCACCTGGTGCGGCCCTTGCCGCATGATGTCGCCCACGGTGGACGCCCTGGCGGAGGAATACGCCGGCCGCGCAAAAATCGGAAAGCTGAATGTGGACGATAACATTGAGTCGGCCGGGCGCTTTGGCATCCGCAGCATCCCCACGATGATTCTCTTCAAGGCCGGCCAGGTGATGGAGCAGGTGGTGGGGAGTACGTCGAAAGAATCACTGAAGCGAATTCTGGATAAACATCTCGAATAGGGACAACGGCCACATGCCAAGCAATGTCGTAATCGTGGGAGTTCAGTGGGGTGACGAGGGCAAGGGCAAGGTGGTGGATACCCTGGCGGAACGCTTTAACATCGTGGCCCGCTATCAGGGAGGCGCCAACGCCGGACACACCGTTCTGGTGGGGGAAAAGAAGTACGTTCTTCAGCTCCTTCCCACCGGCATTGTCCGCCCGGACAAGACCGCCGTACTCGGAAACGGCGTGGTGATTGATCCCGAAGCCTTGCAGCAGGAAATCCGCAGGCTGGAAGAGGCGGGCACAAGCGTCGCCGGCCGGCTGATGGTGAGCGATCGCGCGCATTTGATTTTGCCCTACCATCGCGAGCACGAAGTGGCGGCGGAAAACGCCCGCGGTGACGGGAAAATCGGCACCACGCGCAAGGGTATCGGGCCGAGTTATGAGGACAAGGCCGGGCGGCGCGGCCTGCGCACGTCGGATTTGCGCGATCCGGCGAAGTTCCGTGAGAAGTGCAAGGCGCTCGTGGCGGAAAAGAATCGCATGGACGCGGCACTGTACTCCGCGCCGCCGCTTGCGGCGGAGGATTTGACGGAAAAATATTTGCGGCTCGCCGAGGGCATGCTTCCCTACCTTACGGACGTTGCGGTTTACCTGAACACGGAAATGGACCGGGGCAAGCGCGTATTGTTTGAAGGAGCGCAGGGAA
>JASHTO010000408.1 GCA_030040515.1 Terriglobia bacterium | reverse complement strand
CGCGCTGCGCGGGTTTCTTGTCAGCACGGGATACACCGAACAGGCGGTGTGCAGGAAGCTGGGCGTCAACGGCCTGCACGAATGCTTCAAACAAATATCGGATTGTGATGCGCGTGTGCAGTCGGCGGATCCCGGCATATTGAAGGTGCTGCTTCAGCTCCTTGTCACAGGGAAATCGCTGCCTCGGGCCGAAGTCGAGCGCGCGATTCCGCGCGCGGCACTGGATGCGATGACAGCGCTTGGGATTCTTCGCCCGCACTCCGCGCGCTCAAACCGCCTCGTCTCGGCAGTGGCACTGTATCCGCTTCGCGATCTCTACATCGCCTCCGAACGGTGGAACTCGAGCCAAGGATCGGGCATTCCAAAGGACCACGTTTTCTCGGCGGTCAATCCGCTCAGTCATGAATTCGTTGGGCTGCTGCCGCAGGACCCTTGTGACAAGCTTCTGGATCTCTGCTCCGGCACGGCCATTGCCGCTTTGCTTGCCGCGAAGGGCTACGCGCGCCACTCCTGGGCGGTGGACATCGCATCCCGGGCAACACGCTTCGGAGAGTTCAACCGCCGCCTGAACGAAGTCGAAAACGCCACGGTGATGCAAGGCGATCTTTACCAACCCGTGAAAGGTATGAGATTCGACCGCATCGTGGCGCACACGCCCTATGCTCCCAGCCTGAAGCGCCGCCCCCTTTATGCTGACGGCGGCCCGGACGGCGAACTCATCACCCGAGCCGTTATCCAAGGCCTGCCGCGTCATCTCGCCCCCGGGGGCCGGTTCTATTGCCTCGCCGGGAATGTAGAGCGCGAAGGCGAACCGTACGAAGCCCGCGCGCGGCGGTGGCTCGGTGCGTGCCAATCGGACTTCGACATCGTCTATATTGAGATGGAGACGAAAGGGCCCTTGCAGTTCGCCTATCGCACCACACGGGCAAGCAAGGGCGCCTGGGAGGAAATGGATAAGTGGGTGGCGCACTTCAGGAAGTTGAAGATCAAAAACCTGGTCTATGGCCTGCTGATTGTCCAATCGCGGGATACCGATGGGAGTGGCTTCACGGTACGGCGTCAAAAGGCGGAAAATGGTGGGATTGCGGAGGCGGAATGGCTGCGGAGGTGGGAATCAGCCTGGGCGGACCCTTCGCGCCGCCAGCAGATCTTGGCCTCATGCCCGGTGGCATCCAAAAACACAGAACTGCACGCTGTCCACACGCGGGAAAATGGCAGGTTGTCACCCTCCAAATTCACTTTGACTTCCAACCATCCCTTTACCGTGGAATATGAATGCCCCGCATGGGTGGCCACACTCGTCGAACGCAGCGACGGAAAGCTCACTGCCATCGAACACCTTGAAACCGGCAAGCGCGAGGGGTGGATTTCAGGTGATCTTTCAGCGGCGGAATTTTACGCTGCGCTGGGAGAGTTGATCTCGCGTGGACTTCTGGAAGTGGAAGGCTTCGAGCCGCCCGGCCGGGCCAGAAGTGACCCCAATTCCTGACCGTACGAGTGACCTGCCGGCAGATACCCAGAACTTCGGTCCGCAGGCTCCTAACGCGCTGCGAGACCACGGCAACGGGACAGTCCGAGATTTAGGCACCCCCTGCGGGTGCCCTGTTTGATATTGCTGGACCGAAGGACAGGGACAAGCCCTGCCCCTACGGAATTCAAACTGCGCAACCTCCGAGGCCACAATCCGCCGAAGCCACAATCCCCTTGACATCACCCCGCCGAAGGCTAGAATAAGAACCATCACGAGCAGATGGGAATGACCTTAGGTCATCACCCACAAACTGGGCGAGCGTTTCGCCCAGCGTCTGTGCGGTTTAACCCCTCGGAGCAATTACCCAGGTCAATTTTATATTGGATGTCGGAAGCGTTCGTTTCCTGTGAAGGACCTCAGCCTATCGCCTCAGTGCGCTGAGAGCATTTATATTCTGGGTCATATCATGGAGACGGCCTGACGGAAGCAATTCCGCAGAAAATTCCATCGAGGAGGGAGTCAACATGTCCGCACCCAAGAAAAAGGGAAAGCACGAAACCATAAAACCGGGCAAGAGCAAGAAGGAAGAACTCAGCGATAAGGACCTGGACAAGGCAGTGGGAGCAGGCTGGATCGAACAAAAAACCTAACCCGCATGATCACCGTTTGAGAACCTCAGTGGGGGCATGCCGTAGGGGCAACCCTTGTGGTTGCCCCAGGGCGGCCACGGCCCGTCGCTAGAAGGCCTTGGGCCGCAGGGTGAGGGCCGGCCCCTACATACTGAGCGCCCCTTTGAGGTGAAGAATTTAATATCGCTAATCCCTCGAATACGCGTCTCATAAATTGAAGCACACTGCCTCTCCAGACAGAGCCAGGGCAGCAGTTGCCGCGCTTCGCGGCGACGCCTTCCAGAAGAGCGGACGGCTTCGCAAGGCTGCCGCGGAATACCGCCGCGCGCTGGCCCTCGATGGGTCATACGCTGATGCCTGGTACGGCCTCGGCCGCGTCTTGTTCAACCAGGGTGAGCAGAGCGAGGCGATATCATGCTTTCGCCGCACGCTGGAGCTTGACCCTGGCAGGGCGCTCGCGCGATTCAACCTGGGCATCGCGCTCTTCAACCTTGGCCACATTGACTCCGCGCTTGACCAGCTCCGCATCGTCACGCGATGCCCTGACAAACACTTGCATCTTAGGGCCCTTGGCGTGATGGCCCTGATCATTCCCGGGAGCCCGCGCGCGGGCAACGCGGAGATTCTGCGAGTCCGGCGCCAGTGGGCCAAGCTTGCCTTGGCGGCCGAATGTCCACGCAAGCCTTCCAGACCCCGCCCACGAAGCGCCAACGGCAAACTGCGCATTGGTTATTGCTCAAAGTTTTTCTTCGCCCGAAATTGGATGAAACCCATTTGGGGCTTTATCAATCATCACTCCCGCCAGGATTTTGATATCCACCTCTTCAACGATGGCATTCCTCCCGGCGTCGACAGCGGATATCACCCGAACCCTGCTGACCGCTTTCATGACACACGGAAACTTTCCAACGCGCAAGTCGCCCGGCTGATTCGCCGCGAGGGAATCGACGTGCTGGTTGATCTGAACGGTTATGGTGTTATGGACCGCCTGGGCGTTTATATGCGCCGGCCGGCTCCGGTGATTGTCGGTTTGTTCAACCTGTATGCAACCAGCGGGATCGATGCCATCGATTACACGGTTGGCGACGCCGCGGTCATTCCGCCCTCCGAGGAAAGATATTACAGCGAGCGCGTCCTGCGCGTTCCGGGCTCCTACCTGGCATTTTCGGTGCTCTACGCCGTCCCAAAGGTCTCCGCGCCGCCCTGCCTTGCCAACGGACACATCACCTTTGGAAGCCTGTGCACGCAATACAAACTCACGGATGAAGTGATTGCCACCTGGTCGGCGATTTTGCGGCGCGCCCCACGAACCCGGCTGCTTCTGAGGAATGTGGGACTAAACAGCGCTTCAAATCAATCCGTCATGCGTGAGCGCTTCGCTCGCCACGGAATCGAGCGCGACCGGCTGGTGCTCGAAGGGCAAGCCTCGCACGGAGAGTTCCTCAAGACCTACGCACGGATGGACATTGCCCTCGACGCTTTCCCCTACAATGGCGGGACCACCACCATGGAAGCGTTGTGGCAAGGCGTGCCGGTGCTCACCTTTAATGGCGATCGCTGGGCCAGCCGCCAGAGTCGCTCGCTATTGCTCGCTGCTGGGCTTAGCCAGTGGTGCGTGCCGGATGTTAACGCTTACATCGACCGTGCCGTCGCACTTGCGAAATCACGCACCACGCCCGCGATGCTGGCCAAATTGCGAGCCGGCATGCGGGAGAAACTTTCGCGGTCGCGCGCCTGCGATAGTGAAGGCCTATGCAAAGCGCTGGAAGAGATTTATCGTAAGGTCGCGGTGAGAGATTAAAAGTCTGGAATTACGATTCGCTTGTGGCCGGGTTTCTAGTGTATGTTGTTTCCGGGAACCAAATTCGAATCCCAGTCCACATCAGGTCGAGGATCATCCTAATGCGTCGTCGTACCTTCATCCAAAGCCTTCCACTCGCCGCCGCGGGGTCGGCGGTGAGCCTGGAAGGAAAACCGCAGGAGCCGGGCCCGAGCGCCTCGGCCGCTTCAACGCCCGTGGAGCTTCCGAAATTCCAGCCCGCTGGTGCGGAGCGATTCATTCGCCGCGACGTTCACGCCGGCGACCGCCCGGCTGGCGCAAGCTTTGCTTCCCGCTCGCCTGCCCTGGGGTGCTCCGGAGCGGCGGGCACTGCGCATCCGCTGGCCACGCAGACGGCCATTGAGATGCTGAAGCGCGGCGGGTCCGCGGTTGACGCCGCGATTGCCGCGAACGCGGTGCTGGGCTTTGCGGAGCCCGTCAGCTCCGGCCTGGGTGGCGACTGTTTTGCCTTCGTCTGGGATCCGAAGGTTGGCAAACTAGCAGGCATGGCCAGCTCGGGAAAGTCGCCGAAAGCGTTAACTCTTGAAATCGCTCGCTCGCGGGCCGTGCATGGGCACCTTCCTCCGCTCGGTGCAGTATCCGTCTCGACGCCCGGCTGCCTGGGCGGCTGGTGGGCGCTCCACCAACGCTACGGCAAGTTGAAGTGGGCGGAACTGTTCGGCCCGGCGATTCACTACTGCGAAACCGGCGACGCCACGCCGCAAATCATCGGATTTTATCTGAAGCGCAATATGGCGGCGTTTCTCCGCCCCAACTCCGGCGTGGAGGAGACGGCCAACGCCGTCAAAACCTACATGCCCGGTGGAGCCGCGCCCAACGAATACGATGTTCGACGCAATCCCGACCTGGCGCGCACTTACCGCATGATCGCCGAGGGCGGCCGCGACGTTTTCTACAACGGCCCCATCGCCCAGACCATTGACGCATACTTCAAGCGCATCGGCGGGTGGCTCTCCGCGGAAGACCTGCGCGAGCACCAGGTCGAGTGGGTTGAGCCGCTGGTTACAAGCTACCGAGGCGTGGACGTCTACGGCATGCCGGCCAATACTCAGGGGCTGGCCACGCTGCAAATGCTGAATATTCTCGAGCAATTCGACCTGCGCGGCTTCGGCTTCCAATCCACGCAATCGCTGCACGTGCAGATTGAAGCCAAGCGCCTGGCCTTTGAGGACCGCGCGCGCTATTACGCTGATCCCCACTTTGCCAAGATTCCCATTGACTGGCTCAATTCCAAGGATTATGCAAAGCAACGCGCCAAGCTGATCAACATGGACAAGGTCAATGAACACGTTTCGCCCGGCCAGGCGCCCGGCCACGGCGATACCACCTACTTCACCACTGCGGACAAGGACGGCATGATGGTCTCGATGATTCAATCGAATTTTCGGGGCATGGGCTCCGGCCTGGTGGCCGACGGGCTGGGCTTCATGTTCCAGGACCGCGGCCAGCTCTTCTCGTTGCAGGACGGCCACCCCAACATCTACGCGCCGGGGAAGCGGCCGTTCCAGACCATCATTCCGGGCTTCGCGTCGAAAAACGGCGTGCCTTGGCTGGCCTTCGGCGTGATGGGCGGAGATATGCAGCCGCAGGGGCAGACGCAGATCATCGTGAATCGCGTGGATTATGGCCTGGACGTGCAGGCCGCGGCGGACAGCCCGCGCTGGCATCACGAAGGCTCGTCGCAATCCATGGGCGAGGATCCGCCGGATCTCGGCCCACTCGGCGTGTTGTGGCTCGAGACGGGCGTTCCCGCCGATACGCGCAAAGCTCTCATCGATCTCGGCTGGAACGTCGGCAAAGTGACAAGCGGTGGCTACGGCCGCTACGAATGCGTCGAACGCCGCATGCAGGGTGCAGACCGCGTCTACGCCGCTGGCAGTGAGATGCGCGCTGACGCGGTGGCTTTGGCGTACTAATCCGTTGGGAGATACCCCGGCTTTGCCGGAGGATGATTACTCTCGGGGTAAGAAGCAGCTTGCGGCCAGGAAAAAAGCTCTGACCACAGAGCGCACAGAGGAGTCTTTCTCAGTGTCCCTCCGTGATCTCTGTGGTGAGGATTTTTCTTGGTTGCAAATCGACTGCACGGGGGCAAGCGCGTTTCCCCTTCCCACTCCCGAAGTACCAAAACCGCACTTATCAAGTACCCGTATTTTGGTATTATCCCTTTCAGCAGGCCACCTTCTGTGACCACTTATTCTTGACTCCCCAAGACCGCGTGCTAAAATGGCCCACATTCATACGAGAGGGGACCATTCGTCTCTCTCAGGAATTGTGAACTGGGGTTTCATTCGGCACAAAGAGTCTTCGTGCCTCTTAATTTCCGCACCTATAGCACGGCAATGAAGAAATGCTTTGGCCGTTCCCTGCGGGCTGACGGCCGGCAAGAACCCTAGGATCGGAAGGCGAGAAACATTCCATGAGAACCCTGGAATGCCGGTCGTCGGCGCTTGCGTTCGGAGCCGCTTTACTGGCCTGCTGCCTGCCCGCCTTTGGCCAGTCCACCGCGCCCTCTCCCCCTCCGCTTGGGTTGATCGAAGCCTTGCAATCCACCCTCGCCAACCAGCCCGTGCTGCGCATCCAGCAACAGCAAGTGGTTTCAAGCAAAGCTCTCCGCCGGCAGGCGAGCGGTCCGTTTGACACGGTGATTACTTCCACCCTCGCGCAGACGCGCACCAACAATCCACTGACGATTTTCGACCAGGAGCAGGCCGCGCTGCTGGGAATCGTCACCAACAACCAGGTCGTGAATCTCACCACGCTGGACGTGGGGGCGACCAAGGAATATCGAAACGGAATTAGCGTCAGCCCGAACCTCTACAACACACGCACCACGGACAATATTTATGACATCGGGGGCGTTAACCTCACCACGCTGGCCATTCAGGTAAACGTTCCGCTGCTGCGCGGGCGCGGGCGCAGTGTGGTGGCGGCGGAAACCGCGGCGGGGATCGAAGTGGACGCCACGCTGCTCGATCTCAACCAAACCATCAGCGCCTTGCTGTCCAACACCGCTTCCAACTACTGGAATGCCGTGGGTGCGGCGCGAAATCTGAAAGTGGCCCAGGAATCGGAAAACCGCGGCAAGGTTTACGTGGAAAATGTTCAGACGCTGATCGATGCCGGGCGCGTTCCGGAGGCGGAAATTCACCAGGTGAACGCCAACCTGGCCACTCGCTCCGCCGCGCGCATTGCCGCCGAGCAGAACCTGCTCGCCGCCCGCCAGCAACTCGCCCTCGCCATGGGATTGAACACCGACCAGATGGCCGGAGTGGGCATTCCGAGTGAAGATTTTCCCAAGGATGACGCCCCGATGCTCGCCGCGCTGAATTCCCATTCCATCGATGACTTCTATAACTCCGCACTCGAGCAGCGCGCCGATTACCTGGCGGCGAAGAAGCGCGAGGCGGAGGAAAAGACGTTGGTAACGCCGGCGCGCAACAGCCTGCTCCCTCAGCTTAGTCTCAATCTCAGCTCGGGCTATTCCAGCCTGGACGAGGGCACCGGCGTGGGCAACTTCTTCAGCGCTCCCGGGCGCGCGCCGCGCGGGCCCGATGTGGGTGTGGGCCTCACCTACCAGTTTCCGCCCAGCAACAACGCCGCCTATGGAGCGCTGATGCTGGCGCAGTCGAACGTTCGCCAGGCGGAATTGCGCACTCTCCAGTCTTCGCAGACGATTATGGCGGCGGTGGTGACGGCCGTGGGCGGAGCGCGCAACGCGGCCCTGCAATTGCAGAGGTCACGCGATGCGGTGACCGCTTCGCAAGCGGCGCTGGAGGGCGAGCGCGAGAAATACCGCCTGGGGGTCGGCCAGCTCGTCGATGTGCTGACCATGGAAGACCGTTTGACCGTGGCGCAGCAGACCTACGTCAGCGCCGAACTTGGCTATGCCCTGGCGCTCACCCAGTTGCGCTTTGCCACGGGCTCCATCGTCGCACCGGACCAGACTGTGCAGTCGGTAGATCGAGAGGTCTTCTTTACTGTTCCCGTTCCGGCCGCGAAAAAACCTTAGGTTGTGGCACGGGCATCCTGCCCGTGATCCCATGCATGAACGAATCACGGCCAGGATGACCGTGCCACGACAAAAGAACGAGGCAACATGGATACGAACATCTTCCGCAAGACATCGCTCGAGCGCCTGTCTTCCCCCGAGCAGCTTGACACCATCATGCGGATCACCGACGCCAAGCGCTGGCTGGCTCTGACCGGGATTTTTCTGATCCTGGGCGTCGCGGTGATTTGGGGGTACGAGGGAACGATTGACACTAAGGTGAGCGGATCCGGTGTGATCGTGCGCGCCGGAACGGTTCTGAATGTGGTGGCCTCGGGCTCCGGGCAGGTTGCCAGCATCAGCGTCAATCTGGGCGATCGCGTGAAAGCGGATCAAGTCGTTGCGAAAGTCTCCGACCCTGAAATGCTGGAGAAGATCCGGCTGGCGCGTGAAGCTCTGAATGAAGCGAAAGACGAAAGGGAGCGCAATCTGGTCCTGCGCCAGCAAGGCGCGCAGCTTCAGCTCGATGCCCTGTCACGCGACGAGGCCAACGCCCAGCGGCAGATTCAGGAACTGGGGGAACAGGCGAAAATCGCCACCGATCAGATCAGCGTGGATAATCAACTCCTGGGCAAAGGGTTGATTACCCGCCAGCAGACCCTTCAAGACCAGCAGAAGCTGGTGGAAATCAACGGCCAGATCGAATCCCTGCGCGCCAAGATCAAGCAAATTGAGGCCGATCAATACACGGCGAAAACCAATCCCCAGCAACTCGACGAAGAGAGGCAATCCCGCATTGCCGAACTGGAACGCAATCTCGCCGGCCTTGAGAACCAGATGGCGATTCAGTCGAGCGTTGAAAGCCCCTATGACGGCCAGGTCATCGAAATGAAAGCCGTGCCGGGAAGCCTGGTCTCCGCGGGCAGCCCCATTTTGAGCATCCAGCCCGAGGGAAACAATTTGGAAGTCCTCGTCTACCTGCCCTCTTTGCTCGCCAAGTCGGTGCAGCCCGGAATGGCCGCGGAAATCTCGCCGTCCACCGTCAAGCGCGAGGAGTTCGGATTCATTCGCGGCAAGGTGGTTTACGCCGGCGAGTTCCCCGCCACCTTTGACGCGCTGATGCGGAATTTCCAGAACGAGACGCTGGTACATTCCATTATGGCTGCGGGGCCCGTAACGGAATTGCGAGTCAGCATGCAACGCGACCCCGGCAGCGTAAGCGGTTATTTGTGGTCATCATCGCGCGGGCCGGACATTACCATCACCAGCGGCACGCTCTGCACGGTTGAGGTGATTACGCGCCAGCAACCGCCGGTGAGTTTGCTGTTCCCGTTTGTGAAGGGGAAACTGGGATTGAGTTAGCCCGGATTATTCGTGAATTGCTTGCAGCGATGGTAGGGAAAAAAGTTTCTCACAGAGGCCGCTGAGGCAAGGCGCAGAGAGCACGGAGAGAACCAGGAGAATTTCTCGGTGTACTCTGCGGGCCAACGGTTCGGTGATTCCAAGACTCCGTGAACTCTGTGTGAACCTCACTTCGGTCTGTTTTGTTCTCGCATTTTCATGAATAATCCGGGCGAGGGGGCTCAACCCAAACAAGCACCAAAGACCCATGGCCACAACCACCATCGACTCGGAAGAATCCGCGGCCCCAGGTTTCCTGGAAAAACTGCTGCGGCGCAACCGCGTCCACACTCCCACCGTCTTGCAAATGGAGGCGACGGAGTGCGGCGCTGCATCATTGGCCATCATCCTCGCCTACCACGGCCGCATCGTTCCACTCGAAGAACTGCGCGTCGCTTGTGGCGTCTCGCGCGACGGGAGCAAAGCCAGTAGCCTGTTAAAAGCCGCTCGCACCTTTGGACTCCGGGCGCGCGGCTTCAAAAAGGAGCCCGCCCAGCTCCGCGAGCTTCCCCTCCCCATGATCATTTTTTGGAACTTCAACCACTTCCTGGTGGTGGAGGGATTCGGGAAGAAAGGAGTCTACCTCAACGACCCGGCCGAGGGACCGCGTTGGGTGGAAGACAGCGAGTTCGACGAGTCCTTCACCGGCGTCGTTCTAACCTTCGAAAAGGAAGAGGAGTTTGAGAAAGGCGGGGAGAAGCCCGGAGTCATCCGCATGCTTTCCGGCCGCCTGCCGGGAAGCCGCCTGGCGCTAATTTACCTCATGCTGGCCACGTTGGGCCTGGCGCTTCCCAATCTCATCATTCCCATCTTCTTCAAGATCTACGTCGATAACCTCCTCGTCAGTGGGCTCACCAGTTGGCTCG
>JASHTO010000003.1 GCA_030040515.1 Terriglobia bacterium | reverse complement strand
TAACTGCGATCGTCGTAGTTCTTGAGTGGGCCAAGAATTTCGCCCAAACCGACAAAGCCCGCCGCATGGAAGCGGTCCACGAGGTCAAGTACGTTGGGATCGTCGAGCGAAATGTTGCCCAGGCCCTTCAGCCGGTTCGGGTGCTTGGCGATGAAGGCTTTTACGGTGTCCAAATCCTTGGGGCTGGTAATGAGCAGAGCCAGCCCGTCGGCCGTATCCAGCTTGGCAACGAGTTTTTCAAGAAATACCGGGTCGCCACTGTAGTGAACGTGAACATCAATCACCGTGGGAGGAAACGATTGCGCGCGCGATGTTCCCACGCCGGCAAGCAGAAGCGCTGCCACCAAGATGCTACGAATCCGAAAGTTCATAAGGTCCTGCCTCGTCCCGGGGTGAAGTTGTTTTTTTGACTGCCAGAGCGATAAGCGACATCATTCTGGCGGGCGAGCACGATGATTGCAAGGAGGGAAGTTGGCGGGCTGCCCGCGCCGATGTTTAAGGGGCGGTTTTGGCGTACTACCGAAGCCATGGTTCAAGCTTCTGGAAGTGAAACGGTTGGTTTCGTAAATGTGCATCAGGAATTGGTAGGCATCCAGGTCATTGATGTCGAGCCGGTAGCCGTTCACGTGAAGGAGAAGTATATCTTCGCAGCCTGTCACGAACAACCGCGATATAGGCAGACACGCTCCGGTTTCGGAATCCGACATGCGCCATCCCCCTAACCCGTATCCATGCTCTTCTGCCCATTGTCCACCGTGCACTGTCCACCGTTCTCCAAATCCTCGCCGCCCGCCGGTCGGTACGCGCTACACATCTTGAATACTCAGCGGGCCTGCTGTCCAATCTGAAACAAACCTTCACCACTGAGGCACAGAGGCTCTGAGGAAGGATTTTCTCTGTGCCTCTGCATCTCCGTGGTGATATCTGGTCGCGCGCCCGCGCTTACATTATTGACCTGAATCCCGAAACCGTATATAAATGTCATATACATGGATGCCTGGACTGAATGCATCGGGTTTGAGTGGAACGATGGCAACAGGGACAAGAACTGGGAGAAACATTCTGTCACGGATTTCGAGTGTGAAGAGGTTTTTTTCAACCAGCCGATTGTCATCCGGCACGACCCGAAGCATTCGCGGCGCGAGGCGAGATATTACGCGCTGGGACGCACTGACCAGGCCCGGCTTTTGTTCGTTGCATTTACTGTCCGCCGGAGTCTCATCCGGGTCATTTCGGCGCGGGAAATGACTCGCAAGGAGCGGAGAATTTATGAGTCCCAAGAAAAATAAGAAAAGGCTGAAATCCCTTCCGACGTTTCCTTCTGAAAGTGACGAGAGGGATTTTTGGAAGAAAGAGGATTCAACCGAATATTTCGACTGGTCAAACGCCCGGCGGGTTGGATTCCCCAACCTGAAGCCCTCGACGCGGACCATCTCGCTGCGCCTGCCGGTTCCGATGATTCAGCGCCTGAAGCTGCTTGCCAATCAGCGCGATGTTCCCTACCAATCCCTGCTCAAGATGCTTCTCGCCGAGCGATTGGAACTCGAGAATCGCAGAAAGTTGAGAACTTCCTGACGGCTTCACCACTGAGGCACTGAAACACTAAGCAGGGTTTTCTTTGTGCCTCCGTGTCTCTGTGGTGAGATCAGAGGTCTTGCTGGGCTTCTGAGGGCGTTCTCGCGACAGGGCCGCCACGGGGAGTTTTCCAGATATTTCTGCGGCTCGGAAGGCTGGGTTGAACCAACGATCTCATACAAAACAAAGGCATTATCGTTACAAATTGGCCTAGCCTAATTTTTGTATCTGCATGATAGTAAACGACATGAAGAATCTTGGCTCGCTCCAGGGGGAATCAAAAAATGAAGGTTGGACCCACGATGTTATTGAAAATAAAAGGCCGAGTTTCTGCTTCTTGGTCGAACCTGCGATGTGTATGAAAAATCAGCTTGTTACGTAGCGGAACCTGCGATGTTTTTGAATACAAATGGAGTTAGCTCGAAAGGCGAGGGGCAGGAGGCGGACTTGAGATTACTAGTCGAGGCTAGTATTTCCGGGACTGCCTTGCCATCGAAAATTCGGCGCCTGTGAAATTTCGGCGTAGGGGCACCCCTGGCGGGTGCCCTTCCTCAGCATGGCCGCAGCAAAGGGCAGGGACGAGCCCTGCCCCTACGGACTTCAAACTGCCCCACTGACATCGGGTCACTCGGCTTTGCTCCTCCGGCGCGCCTATGCTAGAATTAAGTTTCAAACCGAGCGACCTTGCTCCAGGGGTACCTGCATGAAACGGTACGGTGAGCATCGCTTTCCCGGAAAGCTTTTTGTGGTGGAGGGAATCGATGGCTCAGGAAAATCCACTCAACTGATGCTTCTGCACCAATGGCTCCAAGGGGAGGGCTATGGGGTGGTGTTCAGCGAATGGAACTCCTCGCCGCTCGTTCGCGACACCACCAAGCGGGGCAAGAAGAAGCTGATGCTGACCCCCGCCACCTTCTCCCTGATTCACGCCACGGACTTTGCTGATCGCATGGAGCACAACATTCTGCCGCTGCTCAAGGCTGGAGCG
>JASHTO010000407.1 GCA_030040515.1 Terriglobia bacterium | reverse complement strand
TCGATGGAAGAGGCGCGCTCGATGGGCGTGCCCATGCCGAAGCGGTTGTTCTCGCAGACAAAGACCACGGGAAGCTTCCATAGAGAGGCGAGATTCAGGGCTTCATGGAAAGAGCCGATGTTGATAGCTGCTTCGCCGAAGAAGCAAAGCGTCACGCGCGATTGCTTCAGGTACTTCGACGCAAAGGCCGTGCCCGCCGCCAGCGGAATCTGCCCGCCGACAATTGCGTGCCCGCCCATGAAGCCGCGCTGCTTGTCAAACAGGTGCATCGAGCCGCCCTTCCCCCTGGAAACTCCGCTCTGCTTGCCACACAGCTCCGCCATCACTTCGCCGGGGTCCATTCCCCGGATCAGCGCGTGGCCGTGCTCCCGATAAGAGGTGAAAATATAGTCGTCGGGCTGCGTGGCGGAAAGTGCCCCCACCGCCACCGCCTCCTGCCCGATATAAAGGTGGCAGAACCCGCCGATCTTTCCCAACTGATAGATTTCCGCGGCCTTCTCCTCAAAGTGCCGCACCAGGAGCATCTGCTCGAGCATGGTTTTGAGTAACGCGGGATCTTCGCGCCGCGCGCGTTCCTCCCTGGTGCCCGCCTCGGGCTGTCCCGTCCCGGACAAGAGTTCGGTGACGTTGGCCGTTTCCGTAGCGGCGTTGGACGATTTCATCTCGACCCTCCTGAATCTCCCCCCAGAAACTTCCGATTCAATATATCATTGCCCCCCAGGAATAAACGCGGCTTCTAACCCTCAAAAGTTTTTTCCTGTCGTTGTCAACCTTAATCTTAAATCAGTTTTCCGATTTAGGGAAACCCCAAAGATTAGCCGCGGGTCTCCTTTCCCTTGGTAAGAAGCGTTTATAAGGAATCCGTAAAGGGTGAAAGATCGCACGAATTCCGGCTGGGAGGCAATTACGGCAGCTTGACTCCCAGCACTTCGCGTCGGCCAGAGCGCGTCAGAAACGTCTTCACATTGCCGCCGGGAAAAAGCCGTTCCATTTCGCGGTTGGTGAGGGCGGGATAGGGAAAAGGTTTCTGGCTGGCGTCACTCGACCCTAGGAGTGTGAGGCTCTCGAACCACCAGCGGGTTTCAACTCCCTTCGCCACACTCGGCTCGCGCAAAATGGAGAATAACACACCGCCGGGCTGGAGGAAGGAGTGGAAACGTTCCACCAGCGGCGGCAGCACTTCACGAGGAAGCAGGTCCAGCAGGCCCCAGCAGCAAATCGTGGAAAGCGATTCCGGCGGAATTGCGGGAATCTGGTCCATGAATTTGTCGATGAGGAAAACCTGCCTCTTTCCTGAGAGCGACCAGTAGATGGAGCTGGTTTGCTGCGCGGGCGTGACCAGATCGGAGAGATAGAGCTTGGCGCCGCGCAACAGCAAAACGTCGAGGGTGGATTGATGAATGGGACCGCACTCAAAGCAATGAGGGTGGCGCAAATGCGAGAGGTGCTGCCACAGCCATTGAAGTCCGCGGCTGGTGTTTGCGGAGGAGGCGGACGCGCGGCTGACTTCGTCCGGGTTTTTGGTTAGCGACAATTCAAGCTGGAATCTGCCCGTTGCAGGCATCCCTTCTCCTTGCGAGGTCGGGCCGACGAAGGAAAATCCGGCGTTGGTGGTTGGAACCTTTGGGATAACCGCAAAGGCGACTCGCCCTCTCGATTCAGGCAATCTTCGAACGCACCGGGTCGCCGCCGGGCCGGACTTTGGCCCTTCAGCCGCCCGGTAAGGACTCCCGGCTACGCACTACTGCTGAGAGCGCTGGAGGCGGCGACTTCGCTGGCGACGCTGGACTCGTTTTCGCGCGCGATGTCAATGCTTCCCTTGAAATACGCGCCCTCTTCAATCGCCACGGTTCCGGCGATGAGATCGCCCACCACGTGCCCGGTGCGTCGAATCTCCACCTTCTCACGAGCCGCGACGTTGCCAGTCACCGATCCCAGAATCACCACCTGCCGGGCGCGGATTTCGGCCTTTACGTGGCCCTCCGTGCCCACCGTCAAGCAATGATCCTCGAGATTGATGGTTCCATCGAATTGCCCTTCGATCAGCAGGTCCTCGTTTGCGGCCAATTGCCCGTGCGCCAACACCGTGCGCCCCAAAATCGTGTGCGCACTTCCGGCCACGGAGGGATTTGCCAACTTCGGTTTCGGTTCGGTCATAATGGTTTCCACTTCCGGAGGTGGCGGGGGAACTTCAATGGGACGGAAGGTGGGAGGTTCCGCCACCGGCCGAGTTTTTTTCTCCCAGAACATAGAAGAGTCAGCGGTGCATCGTCGCGCAACGCCATTGGCCCTCGTCAAAGCAACCCTTCAACGTTCAAAATCCTACACTGGTTCGAATCAGAGTTCAACTTTTGACTCAAAACCTAATGGCAGTTCGGAATTCCTTGCAGGCACCTGCGGGCCTCGTCGCTGTTTACACGCAAAGGGGTAGCGAAAGATAAGCAGAAAAGGAACAACGACGAGTCTTGGAGCTTGAAGGCGCCAAGTCTGTGGACGTGCAGAAATGAAGAAAATCTTCCGGTAAGCTTCCAACCCTCATCACGTAGATCGCTGGGGGCACATCCATACTTCCGGAACGGATCCATCCGTTTTTGCGGCTTGCCCGTTGAGGGCTCGGTTTACTCATGGCCGCCCCGTTGGCTGATCAGTTCTTTCAATTGATTCTTTAAACCTGCCTTGAGGCCACTGTGGTCAACAATATGGAGTGGCGTCCGGCCATCGTGGTCCGCGGCATTTACCTCGGCCCCGCCGGCGAGGAGCAACTCCACGGCATCCTTATTACCCACAGCGCATGCCCAGTGTAAGGGCGTGTCACCGCCGCTGCTCGCAACTGTGCCCCAATAAAAACCGAACCTTGTCAGTCCAAATCGACCCGGCTCGCCTCCGATCGTCAACTTGGGCATCGCGTTTGACGGGGCGTTAACGTCGGCCTTGTTCGCCAGGAGCGATTTCATGACCTCGGTGTGAAACTGCAGAACCGCAAAGTGCAAGGGTGTCGAGAGAAAGTTGTCGGTCGCATTGACAGTGGCCCCATGCGCCAAAAGGAACGTCACCTTGTTGTTCAGGCCGTTAAATGCCGCAAGGTGCAGCGGTGTACAGCCGCTGTTATCCCTGTAATTGATGTTGGCCCCGCTCGCCAGAAGTACTCTAAGCGCCTCCTCATCGCTGGCCGCCACCGGCATGCGATTAGGCGCTTTGGACGACAGGCCAAGGGCTCTCCGCATCCCTTCTCTTTCCCCAGCGCTCATCTCCGCCGCATAGTGCAACGGCGTCCTGCCCAAGTTGCTCCTCGCATTGATGTCGGCTCCGTGGGCCAAAAGCAGCTCGATTACCGCTTTGTTGTTCATGACCGCGGCATAGTGCAACGGCGTATTACCAGCGGCGTCTTCCGAGCCGACGTTGGCCTTGTTTGCCAGGAGGAATGCCATGATTTCCTCTCCGCCCACCGCCACCGCATAATGCAGGGGCGTCGCGCCGAGACTCCCCGCGCTATTGAGCAAGTTGGGATGTTCCGCGATCAACTCTTTGACTTTCTGCAGGTCATCGTTTCCGATGGCCACATCGAGGGCGTGGACCTCACTGCCGAACGCGAGGCCTGCTTGAACCAGCACGGAAAGCGTGAGCGCTGCAAGGTGCGAGAGCGCGAGGCGGGAGCGGCGGCACAGAAAATTCTTCTTGCCCGACTTACTGACTAAAAACGGTCTTCTCATTCGGTCAGTCAAAAGCGTGCCTTCGATGTCGGTAAACGTGTCTTGATTCATCGCTGTCTCCTCCTCTCTCCCCGCAACCCGCAACGCGTCCATGTAGAGCAGCCACAGATCAACACTCGATGAATCAACGTCCAACGCGCGCCAAGAGCATCTGGATTCCTCTTTGTGCCTACCGAGCTCTTGAAAGACCAACCCGCCATCGCCGGTTTACCTGATTCACGGAAGCCGCAACTCTTGCCGGATGAGAAGGGGGAATTTCGAAAGCCCGAGCGATCCGCCCGGACTTCCGGAATTTACTCTATAGCGTGCCGCGTTATTGTTTGACCAGTGTCAGGGTTTTGTTTTGAACGCCGTGGTTGCCGCCCACGGCAAAGCCTGTGACCGCCGCCTTGGCCTTCACGTTGTCCTTGTCGTAGGTGAGCCGCAGATCGTAGTTGCCCGCCAGCAGAGGGATTTTCTGAGTGCTCCAGAAGCTGGTAATGGGCTGGAACTCCTGCTGATCGGAGCCGGGTTTAAAGACTTCAACTTTCATGTTGTCGGCAACGTCGTCTTTGCCGATCTTGCCAAAGAGGGTCACAAACTGCATGGGCGCTCCGAAGATCACTTCTGCCTTCCAGAGTTTGCCCGCGACAATCGGGACGTTTTTCACCCAGCCCTCGGCCTTGCAGATGTCGCTCTCGCCGTAGATCAGCCGAATGTCCCAGGTTCCGGGCGTGACCTGTGGCTCACGGGAAGCCCAGTCGCCCAGCTCCGCCTTCTGCTCTTCCGTGTCGGACCCCGGCTTCCAGACCTCCAGGCGCGTGTTGTCGCTGACGTCGACGGGGCCATCGAGATCAAGCACCTTGATGCGAATCAAGCCCTTCGTCTGGTCGTCGGCCGCCTTGTCCAGGACCTTGGCTTTGACCTCTTTCACCGCGCCCGCCACAGTAATGGTCGTGTCCACGGCCGCCATGCTGGAATCGCGCTCGGCGGGTTCCGGAATGGCGACGACGCCGTCGGGTGGTCTTTCCGGGGGCGGAGGGCCCTCCGGTTTTTTCGAGCAGGCCGTGACCATGGTCGCCGCCGCGAATAAGATGGCGGCACTCCGCAAACTAAACTTGTGCATGTGTGTGACCTCCTCTTCCAAAATAGTCCGTTGGACCAGTCACGCCTCTCCACGCGTTCGGGCACGCCCTGCTCGAAGCATCTGTCCAACAGGTTGGATTGGAACGCGCCGCCGCAGCGGCGCATCGCTGAAACGCTGACAGTATCCCCCGCTGTCCCCACCGCGTCAAGTGGCCGCCCATCGGTAATATCTCAGTTTGAATTTCAGGCGGGAGACGTGAGCGGTAGAGATTGCCGCAATGCGTTGTAGCGGCGCTCTATGAGCGCCGTCGGCGGTCGATAGACCGCCGCTACAAAGCGAGCTAATCGGATGAGTAGGCAATTTTTCCCCCGACGATGGTCATCGCCACGTGCGTGTCCTTGATTTGAGCCGGGGGAATGCTGAAGATATCGTCGGAAAGCACCACCACGTCGCCGAGCTTTCCGGGGGCGATGCTGCCTTTCTCGTTTTCCTGGAACGCCGCATAGGCGGAGCCTTCCGTATAAGCGCGCAACGCTTCTTCCACGGTGAGTCGCTGCTCGGGATGCCAGCCGTCGGGATGCTTGCCGTCGAGCGTGGCGCGCGTGACGGCGGCATAGATTCCCAGAATTGGGCTGAGCGGTGCGACGGGCCAATCCGAGCCAAACGCCAGCGGTGCGCCCGCATCGAGCATTGAGCGCCACGCGTAACTCCACTTCACTCTCTCCGGTCCCAGGCGTTTTTCCGCCCAGCGGCCGTCGTCGATGGCATGATACGGCTGCACGCTGGCGATGATTCCCATTTTTCCGAATCGCGCAAAATCCTGCTGTCGCAGATGCTGGGCATGCTCGATGCGAAAGCGGTGCGCGGCGGGATTGTTGCCCCCGATCTTTTCATAAATATCGAGAATCTCGGCGTTGGCGCGGTCGCCGATGGCATGAACGCAGACCTGGATATTCGACTGATCCGCGTCCTTGGCCAGTGCCTCCATCTTCGCCGGCGGATTCATGAGCGGCAGTGGAATGCCGAGGTTGTTAGGTTCGTCTGTGAATGGCTCGAACATCCACGCAGTGGCTGAACCGAGCGAGCCGTCCGCGAAACCTTTCACCGCGCCCAGCTTGATGAAGTCGTCACCCATGTTGCGCGAGATTCCCGCGTCGCGCAGCTTTTCCCAGCGCACAATGGGAACAATTTCGTAGACACGGCAGGTGAGCCAGCCCTCCTGCTCGGCGCGGCGCAGGAGCTGGATTTCGCCCGTAAAGCTGCCGTTCCAGGAATTCGCGTCAATAGTAATGGAGTGGACGGAGGTCAGTCCCACGCGCGCCGCCTCCGCCAGCGCCGCGTGCAGGGCTTCGATAGTCTCGGCCTCGGAGGGTGGAGGAATAACCCTGGCGATCAGGCTCTGTGCCGCGTCTTTGAATATTCCCGTGGGTTCGCCCGTGGCCGGGTCGCGCACGATCACGCCGCCCACCGGGTCGGGAGTGTCGCGGGTCACTCCGGCTAGCTTGAGGGCGAGGGAATTCGCCAGCGCGGCATGCTCGTCATAACGCACAAGAAAAATCGGATGGTCGCCCGTGAAAGCGTCCACCATCTGCCGCGTTGGCAATTGTGCGGAGGCCCACGCCTGTTCGTCCCAGTTTCCGCCCAGCATCCAGCGCCCAGGCGCGAGCGATTTTGCCCTCTCGCCGATGCGCCGGGCAAATTCCTCCTCGCTACGTGCGTCCTTCAGGTCAATGGAGAGGAGCTGAAAGCCGCCGATAATGAAGTGAGTGTGGCTGTCAATCATGCCCGGCACTGCCAGGCGGCCCTTCAGATCAACCACACGGGTGTTCGAGCCAATAGAGTCTTGAATCTCTGTGTCGCTGCCGACTGCCAGGAAGCGCCCATTGGCAATCGCCACGGCCTGGGCAATTTTCGCAGGACCAGATTCTGTCCCCGGCGCTGAAGCAGGCTCGCCTGTCCAGATTTTTCCGTGCATCAAGACCAGGTCCGCGCCGCGCCTCGATCCAACGGGCGGCTCCGATGGCGGATTTGCTCCCACTGCGGTTGGTATCGACATGAAAATCCCCAGGACGAAGATAGAGGTGGCTTTGTGCAAAGACTGGGCCATGGAAATGGGATTATATACCGCAGTAGCAGAGGTCCACCCAGCGAGATGCTAGAGCGCCGTTCGGAGTTCGTAGCGCAGCGCAGACCGCCGCATCTGCGGTCTGCGGTTCTTCCGTCGGGAAATGACAGACGCCGGCGGTTGTTTCTCAGCACAGCAGAAGAGACGCGGACCACAGAATCGGCGGTCTGCGCTACTTCCGGAGCCCATGCAGAATTGGTGTGCGCAGTGAGATAATGCAGGACGGTTCGGGTTACAGCAATTTTCAACTTGGAAATTGGTCCTGTCGGAAGGAAAACCCACATGAAGAAAACACTGTTCCTGTGCGTTGCACTCTTATTGGCGCCGGCTCTCCGTGCCCAAGTGGGCAGTGAAAACGGCATGCCGCGGCAGATCGGCGCGGGATATCCGGCGGAGTGGCCGCAGGGGCCGGCGCCCGGCTCAGTTCCTTCCTGGGCCAAGTCCGTCACGATTCGCATTGCGCGCTGGGATGGCGGCCGCATCGAAACCGTGAAGGCCATTCTCTCCGGTTGGCCGGGATTCAATCCGCCCTACCCCGACAATCTCTACACCATGTCGAACTGGTACAACCTCGACACCATTCCCTTGTTGCGCGACGCGGGAATCAATGTCGCCTGGGTGACTTTCAGCAACGGATTTTCCATTCCCACCGAGCAAAACCACCGTGAACAATTGCAGCGTTACATCGCCGAGTGCCATCGCCAGGGAATTCACGTGATTGCCTATGAGTCGGTGGCCAATATTTTCTGGGAAGACATGTTCCAGGAGGTTCCAGAGTCGAAAAACTGGGTGCAGATGGGCGGAGATGGTAAGCCGGTTCCATACGGCTCAGGCGACTATTCGAAAATGGGGCGCGTCACGCGCTACATGGCGGACCGCGCCAACCCCGGTTGGCGCGACTACTTGAAAAAGCGCGTGGACCTGGCCATCGACGCCGGCGCGGCGCGCTGATGTACGACAATAATTTCGGCGGGCATTTGATCGACGTCTATCAGGATATTTATCACTACGGCGCGGCGCGCAAGAAGGACTTCATGATCATGGGGAATTTCCATCAGAATAACTACGTCCTCAACCGCCTCACCAACTGCCTGACTACTGAAGATGGCGCGGAGCCCGGCTAAGTAGGCTAGAATACTTGTCGAACGACTGGAAGCCCATGCTGGTGGAAGACAGCGGGCGCGAAGTCGGCGTGCGTGAGACTACACCCATGCGTCCGGAGCGCGCGCAACCGGCGCTGGCAGAGGCCATGAGCTTCGACATCGGCATGGAAGTGTTCGTGGAGGGGGCCTTCGCGCGCGGCTTGTACGAGAACGGTGCAGACGCCATGGCTGTCTGGCGCGCCACTAGAAGCTACAACCGCTTCTTCGCCGCGAACGAGCATTATTACACGGGAACCACATCCCTTGCGCCCGTTGCCATTGTGCTGGACGACCGCAGCGAAAGCGTGGCGCTGCTTGACGGTCTCGCGGCGCGCCACGTGCTGTTTGATGTGCTCTATGAAAACGACCTGAACGCGCAGAAGCTCGCGCACTACAAAGTCGTTGCGCTCCTGACCACGCGGACCGTGCGGCAACGCGCTCTTGCGGCTCTTAAGAATTACCTGAGGGGCGGCGGGAAAGTCATCGCCGCTGGTGACGCTGCGACTCTCGACGAAAACGGACAGAAGCGGACGCCGCCCGACTGGTTTGGCAAATCGGTGGGGAAGGGCGAATGTATCTATGACGAAGAACTGCCGGCGTTTGATGATTTGTCCACGATACTTCGCGATGCCGCCGGGCCCGGGACGATCTCAATCGATGCTCCCGCGGGGGTCCTCTATAACATCACACACCAGCCGGCAACCGGGCGCACGATGATTCACTTCTTGAGCTACTCACTAAAACCTACCGGCGGAATTAAAGTCCAAGCGCTGGTTAACCCCGGCGGGGCCCGGTTGCTTTCGCCAGATGACCCCATGGGAGCGCCGGTCACCATTATGCCGAGCGGAGATAGGGAGCTGAAGGTTCCTTCTGTCCGAATCTATTCGATGCTGGTGCTTGAGAATCCAGTGCCGAATTTGAAGGCGGTGACGCATTGATGGTGGGGGCCGGCGGTCCTGGTCGCGGGCCGAGCAGAGGCCGAACGCTGTTAGGCCCTATAAAACAAAACGGCCGGCAACTTTCGCTGCCGGCCGTAGAACCTTCGATCGAACTTGCAACTTACCTGCCCCTGCCGCCGTGGAATCCACCGCGAGCAGGTGCCGCGCCACGGAAGTCATGCGCTAGGGGAGCGCGTCCCGCGTTCACCGGGCCGCGTGCCACGGGGCCAACAAATCCGGGCCGACCATTGAACCCGGGGCGAACCACCGGACCCGGATGGCCGACGAAGCCATGGAACCAGGGTCCTGCACCGATGAAGACTCCGCCGGAGAACCACTCCGGGCCATAGTAACCGAGAGGCGCGCACGCATACGGATAATAAGGATAATAACCGTAGGCGCAGACCGGAGGCGCCGCCACTACGGCAGGCCCGATTCCCACGCCGATGCCGAATGAAACCGGCGCCGCTTGGGCAGCCGGAGCGGCCATCAATCCAATTCCCAGAACGCTTGCTAAAATTAGGTTTTTCATGACTCAATCCTCCTTGGGCTCTCTCAGCCCCCTTACCAAGTACGCTTAACTATAGGGCAAGAAGTATGCCAAACCGGAGCCTTGAACCTCCTTCAGCTAACTTCTTGAAGATCAATCGTTGTGCAGTGGTTGACGGGGAATTGCGTTTGCGGGGGTTTTCAACTCCGAATGGTGGTTTTTGAATGCGCGGTGCTTTTCAGCCACCGCAACCCATAGAAATGCGGGAAGAAAGGTTCGATAGCCCAAGGTTTTCATGGTCTGCGCGAGATATGGCCCGCACCGGCCGGTCATGGTCGGTGCCTGGTCGGGAGCCGGATGCGGCGCACTGTTTCCGTAAACGGCAGTGGTTGGCGGCGCGCACCCGGTTCGAATCGAGTACCGCGAAGGCACGCACACCGGGCAGGGCGCATAGGCGTTTGTGAAGGCAATGCCTCGCCGCACCAGTCGGTCGAGGTTCGGAGTGTAGATGTGCTTGTTGCCGAGCGCGGCGATGGTGTCAAAGCGCTGCTGATCGACCATCAGGAACAGAACGTTGGGCCTGGAAGAGGACTTTGCCACCTGCGGCGCACCTGCACTGAACTTGCTGGAGGATAATGATGCGCCGGCCCCCGCGACATCAAGCTGGACGCTTACGGGTCTGACCCGAACATACGCAAGCCCGTGATTGTGAACATCCACGGCGGCGCCTTGATTGTCGGCTTGCGCAAGGGTCCGATGAAGTGACTGAATCCGCAGAACGATCACGTTTTGATTCCGATTGATTATCGCCTGACGACTGAAACCAAATTGCCCGAGATCATTCAGGACGTGCAGGACGCTTTCGCCTGGATTCACAAGGAAGGTCCCGGGCAGTTAAACATCGATTCGTCGAAAATCATTGTTGCGGGAGGCTCGGCGGGAGGTTACCTGACGCTGATGACGGGCTTCCGCATCAAGCCGCGCCCCAAGGTGCTGATTTCGCTTTCCGGTTACGGTGACATCGTGGGCCCGTGGTACAGCCGCCCGAGCGCCTACTATCTTCAGCAACCCCACGTCTCCAAGACCGAGGCAGACGCTTCCGTGGGCGCCACGTGCGTTTCCGAGGGTCCCGGGTCGCGCGGAAATTTCTATCGCTATTGCCGCCAGAACGGCCTCTGGCCGCAGGAAGTGACGGGACACGTGGCGTAAGGGGCCGTGGTTTTGCCGTAGCGGCGCTCTATAAACGTCGCATTGCACGGGCTTGTCCGTCCGTCGCAAGGCTCGTCCACCGACGGGCTGACGGACAAGCCCCTGCGACGGTCGATCGACCGCCGCTACAACATCAGGTGGAAAACGAGGGGAAAATTTGCGCCCCGCTCAGATTTTTTCGGCTTTCTGCTCGAGCGCGCACCGCAACCACGCCCAGCCCACCCGCAAGTGGGGCCCCATGTCATTTTCATTCACTGGAAGCTGACGTTACTCCTCGAGGCTACGTAATACAACCCGGGGGTAATCTCTGAGCCAATCCAGCCGTAGGGGCAGGCCACGTGCCTGCCCTTCGCGTCGGCACTGTGGGCGCCAAGGCACCCACGACCCCTCGCCCGGAGACGGCTTTGGGTCGCAGGGCGAGGGGTGCCCCTACGGGCTTCTCGCTGTAAACTGTCTTGGTCAACGCCATATGGAAACCACATCCAAGGAGTGCGCAGCGGAGCAGAGATTCAGGGCGGCATGGCCCGCTTATGAGGAGACGGCGCAGCTCGATGCCCTGCGCGCCAGGGAGTATTCGCGCCTCGACAAGCTTGGGCACGTCTATCTCGATTACACAGGCGCGGGCCTGTATGCCGCCTGCCAGGTGAGCGAGCACCTTGACCTGCTTGCATCGCGCGTCTTCGGCAATCCCCATTCCGAAAACCCGACGTCGGCAACTATCACCGTGCTGCTCGAACAGTGCCGGCGCAAAGTCCTGGATTACTTCCATGCTTCGGACCGGGAGTATGCCGTCATTTTCACCCCCAACGCTTCGGGGGCGCTGAAGCTGGTGGGCGAAGCCTACCCCTTTGGCCCCGACGGCCATTACCTGCTGACCTTTGACAACCACAATTCCGTGAACGGAATCCGCGAGTTTGCGCGCAGTCGCGGCTCCGCCATAACGTATGTTCCTTTAACGCTGCCGGAAATGCGCGTTGACCGGGGTGCGCTTGCCGAGTGCTTCAAACTGGCGCGGCCCAACGCCGCCAATTTGTTCGCCTATCCCGCCCAGTCCAACTTCTCGGGCGTGCAGCATCCGCTCGAATGGATTTCGCAGGCCCAGGCGATGGGCTGGGATGTGCTGCTGGATGCCGCGGCGTTCGTGCCGACCAACCGCCTGGATCTTGGCAAGTGGCATCCGGACTTCGTCAGCATTTCGTTCTATAAGATGTTCGGTTATCCCACCGGGGTCGGCTGCCTGCTCGCCTCCAGGTCTGCCTTGGCAAAGCTCCGTCGGCCTTGGTTCGCGGGCGGAACCATTACGGTCGCTTCCGTGCAGGGTGACCGTCACTTCCTGGCGGAAGACGCATCGGCATTTGAGGACGGTACACCGGATTTCCTGGCGATTCCCGCGGTGGAGATCGGACTGCGACATCTGGAAAAGATTGGCGACCTGGCTCACACGCGCTGCCGGTGCCTTACCGCGTGGGTGATTCAGGATCTCCTGTCGCTTCACCACTCGAATGGCCGCCAGCTTGTGCGCATCTACGGACCGCTGGATGAGCGCGGGCGCGGCGGGACCGTTGCCATGAATTTCTACGATGCGGGGGAAACGATCATCGACCACCGCCGGGTGGAAGAAGCCGCTGCAAAACGCCGGATTTCCCTCCGCTCAGGGTGCTTCTGCAATCCGGGTGGGGGAGAGACGGCGCTGCGACTCTCCAAATCCGAATTGATCGGCTGCTTCCGCGATCATGGTGAGGCGAATTCACGCTTCACGCAGGAGGACTTTCGGCATTGTGTCGATAGCAAAGGAACCGGTGCAGTCAGGATCTCTCTGGGAATCGTCAGCAACTTCCAGGATGTTCGCCGGTTTGTAGAGTTTGCGCGGGAATTCCTCAGCTAACCGAACAATAGAAACGGGGTTTCTTGGTGAGGCTTTGTGGCACTTCGTGGTGGCCCCAGTCCTGAATTACTTCTTCTTCGGCCTCATGGATTTCAAAATTTTCTCTGCGGTTTGGGCCACCAAATCGCCCATGCGGGTGGTGGAGGAGGGTCGGGCTTTGCCGGGGAGCTCGGCGGTGCGAACTCCGCGCTTCAGGATTCTCTCGATGGCCTGCTCGATGGCGGAGGCCGCGTCTTCCATGTGCAGCGAGTAGCGCAGCATCAGCGCGGCGGAAGCAATGGCGGCGAGCGGGTTGGCGCGATTGCGGCCGGCGATGTCCGGGGCCGAGCCGTGAATCGGCTCGTAGAGCGCCGAGTGCTCACCGAGACTCGCTGAGGGCAGCAAGCCAATGCTGCCCGTCAGCATCGCGGCTTCGTCGCTCAGAATGTCTCCGAACATGTTGGTGGTCAGCACCACGTCAAAACTGGTGGGCTTGTCGATCAACTGCATCGCGCAGTTGTCCACATAAAGATGTTTCAGCTCGACGTCGGGATACGAACGGCCTAGTCGCGTGACCACTTCGCGCCACAGCCGCGAGGATTCCAGCACGTTGGCCTTGTCAACCGACGTCACCTTGTTGCGGCGCAGCCGCGCGAGCTGGAAGGCACGGTGCGCGACTCGCTCCACCTCATGCTCGCGGTAGATTTCCGTGTTCACGCCCAGGCGCTCGCCGTTCTTGGCGAAAATTCCGCGCGGATTGCCGAAGTAAATTCCTCCCATCAGCTCGCGCACAATCAAGATGTCCGTGCCGCGAACGCGATCGGGCTTCAGCGCCGACATGTTCGCGAGCGAGTCGATTACTTTCGCGGGCCGCAGGTTAACGTAAAGCCCGAGGCGCTGGCGGATTTGCAGCAGGCCCTGCTCGGGACGCAGTTCCGGGCGCTTGTTGTCCCATTGCGGGCCGCCCACTGCGCCGAGCAGCACTGCGCTTGCGTTGTTGCAAATGGCAATGGTTTCCGCAGGAAGCGGCGAGGCTGTCTGGTCAACCGCGCAACCGCCAATCAGTCCGTATTGAAAACGAAAGGCGGGCCCGCTGACTTCCTCAATGGCTTTCAGGACCTTTACGGCTTCCGCCGTAACTTCAGGCCCTATTCCGTCCCCCGCCAGAACAGCAATCCGATGCAAGCTCTGCATATCGTTAATTATCTATATCTTACATGAGTATGATGCGAAAATGCAAGGATTTATTGGGGTTAACGTG